>CAXSFF010000486.1:0-3860 GCA_964236035.1 uncultured Acetobacteraceae bacterium | reverse complement strand
GCGCGTTCACCAGGCAGTCGCCGAACGCATAGGCGTAGACGTAGAACGGCGAGTGCACAAAATGCGGCACATACGCCCAGAACACGCTGTACTCGGGCGTGAAGCTGAACGCGGGGCCGAGGCTCTCCGTCTGCACCTGCTGCCAGATTTCGCCGATGCGCTCGGGCAGCAGCTCGCCCTGGCGGCGCTCGTCGTGCAGCAGCGTCTCGAAGCGGTAGAACGCCGTCTGCCGCACCACGGTGTTCAGCATGTCCTCGACCTTGCCGGCCAACATGATGCGACGCCGGGCCGGGTCTGTCTCGGCGTCGAGCAGGGCGCGGAAGGTCAGCATCTCGCCGAACACGCTGGCGGTCTCGGCCAGCGTCAAGGGCGTGCCGGATTGCAGGTAGCCCTGTTGCGCCGCCAGCACCTGATGCACGCCATGGCCTAGCTCGTGCGCCAGCGTCATCACGTCGCGGGTGCGGCCGTGATAGTTCAGCAGCAGGTACGGGTGCGCGGACGGCACCGTCGGATGGGCGAAGGCGCCGCCGGACTTGCCCGGGCGTGGCGCCGCGTCGATCCACGGCTTGTCGAAGAAGTCCTGCCCGACTTCGGCCAACTCCGGGCTGAACGCGCCGTACGCCGACAGCACCCGGCGGCGCGCCTCCTCCCACGGGATCACCGTGTCCTCGTCATCCGGCAGCGGCGCGTTGCGATCCCAATGCTGCAAGGTGTCGAGGCCGAGCCACTTCGCCTTCATGGTGTAGTAGCGGTGCGACAGCCGGCCGTAGTCCGCGGTGACCGCCGTCACCAGCGCGTCGACTACCTCGTCCTCGACCATGTTGCTGCGGTTGCGCGCGCTGCCGGGCCGCGGGTAGTGGCGCCAGCTGTCGGAGATCGCCTTGTCCTTGGCCAGCGTGTTGGTGATCAGGCCGAACAGCTTGATGCGCTCGCCGAACGCGGCGCCGACGGCCTGCCCGGCCGCCTCGCGCACGGCGCGGTCTCGGTCCGACAGCTTGTTGAGCACGTCGCTCACAGTCAGCTCGTTGCCGCCGAACGGGATGCGGATCGCCGCCATGGTCTCGTCGAACAGCCGGCTCCAGGCCTGGCGCCCGGTGACGTCCTTCTCGTGCAGCAGCTTCTCCGCCTCGTCCGACAGCTGGTGGGGGCGAAACACGCGCAGGTCGCGCAGGAACGGCTGCCAGCGGGCCAGCGCGCGGTCCGACAGCTTGGCCTCCAGCGCAGCGTCGTCCAGGCGGTTCAGCTCCAGCGAGAAGAAGATCAGGTGCGAGCTGATGGCGGTGACGCGTTCGCTGCACGACTGCATGAAGCGGCCAAGCTCGGCGCTGGTGCCGTCGCCGCTGAACTGCAGCTGGGCGTAGGACATCACCCGACCGAGGATCTCCTCGATGCGCTCGTATTCGGACAGCGCCGCGGCCAGGGCGCTGGCCGGCAAGGTGGCCAGCTTGCCGGCATAGGATACGGCGAAATGGCTGGCCAGGCTGTCGGCGGCGGCCAGGTCGGCCTGCAACGCCGGGCTGTCGATGCTGGAATAGAGATCGCCCAGGTTCCAGGCCGGCAGGCCCGACCCGGACACGGCGACGCGGTTCGCGCCGTCCGGGGGAGCCAACAGGGCGGACGGGATCGTGGGCAGGCCAGCGGAGGTCATTGATGTCATTTCGTGCATCTAAGGGCTCCGGCCGGTCCGTCAAAGGGAGCGGCACATGACGCCCATCTATTCCGGTATGCGCGCACCGGGCATACTGCCCGCATGGCGCACGACCATCCTCACGAGCATGACCATTCGCATCACGGCCATAGCCACGCGCCTGCCTCGTTCGGCCGCGCCTTCGCCATCGGCATCGCCCTCAACGTGGCCCTGGTGCTGGCGCAGGTCGCCATCGGCGTGGTGGGGCATTCGGTGGCGTTGCTGGCCGACGCCGTGCACAACACCGGCGACGTGCTCGGCCTGGCGTTCGCGTGGGGCGCGTCCCGGCTCGGGCAACTGGCGCCGACCGCGCGGCGCACCTACGGCTGGGGCCGCAGCACCATCCTCGCCGCCCTGGCCAACGCCGTCGTGCTACTGGTCGGCACGGGGGCCATCGCGGTCGAGGCGATCCAGCGGTTCTGGCGTCCGGAGCCGGTCGCTGCCGGGCTGGTGATGGCGGTGGCGCTGGCCGGCATCGTGCTGAACGGCGGCACCGCGCTGATGTTCATGCGCGGGCGGCACGGCGACATCAACATCCGCGCCGCCTTCCTGCACATGGCGGGCGACGCCGGGGTGTCGGCCGGCGTCGTCGTCGCGGCGCTGCTGATCCAGCTCACGGGCGCGCTCTGGCTCGACCCGGCGGCCAGCCTGCTGATCGGCGTCGTGATCGTGGCCGGCACCTGGGGGCTGCTGCGCGACGCGACGGCGCTGGCGATGGACGCCGTGCCGCCCGGGGTGAACGCCGCCGCCGTGCAGCAGAGCCTGGCCGCCCTGCCCGGCGTGACGGAGGTGCACGACCTGCACATCTGGGGCCTGTCCACCACCCGGACCGCCGTCACCGCGCACCTGGTCACGGCGGCGCCGAACGACGCCCTGGTGCCGCTCGCCTGCGCCGCGTTGCAGGAGCAGTTCGAGATCACCCACTGCACGTTCCAGGTGGAGACGGCCTCCGTGGCGCTGGCATGCAGCCTGCGGCCGGAGCACGTGGTCTGACGCGCGGCCACGCCGTCAGCCTATCAAGGGCAGCAAGGCCGCGTTCAAAGCATCCATGTCCGTTCAGGGATGGCGCTTGGAGGCAGATGCCCCCGGCGCTGGCGTACCCGCGTTCAAACCCGCATTGTGGTTGAGCAGCACAGGATGGATCGGCATGGTTCGCAGACGGATGACCAACGGTGCGGCAAGCGTGTCGGCCGCCATGCTTCTGGCGACCGGAAGCTTGGCCAATCCCCGGCTCGCGGCCGATGCCGCGCCGACGCAAAGCCTGCACGACGCGATCGCCCTTGCCTGGCAGCGGCTGCCGCAACGCCAGAATTTTGCGGCCCAGCAGGCCACGGCGGCGGCCCGGTACGCTGCCGGCGGCGCCCTGCTGCCAAGTGCGCCCACGGTCAACGGCAGCTACGTCAACGACAAGATCGCGGGCAGCAACTACAACTATCTCACCAGCCAGCTGGGGCTCAGCACCCCGGTCTGGCTGCCTGGCGAGGGGACGGCGACCCAGGGCCTGGCACGGGCCGACGCAATCGCCGCCGCTGCCGGAACCGAGGCCGTGCATCTGGCCTTGGCCGCCCAGGTGCTCGACCTGGCTGCCCAGGCGAGCCTGGCGGCCAACGCCCGGGACGTGGCAGTGCGCCGCTTGCAGACCGACCGCGCGCTTGCCGCGGACCTGGCGCGCAGGCTCCAGGTCGGCGAGTCGTCGCAGAGCGACGCCCTTGCCGCCGATGCGGAGGCCGCCAGCGCCGACGTGATGCTGCAGACGGCCGAAGCGCAACTCGCGGTGGCAAAGCTCGCCATCGCGGCCGTGACCGGCATGGAGCTGACGCCGCGGCTGGACGGGTTCGGCGCGGCGCCGCTGCCTGACGGCGGCGCCGACCTGTTGGCAGCCCACCCCAGGGTTGCCTCGGCCGTGCACGCGGTCGAAGCCGCTCGCGCCAACGCCAGGCTGGTCCGCATATCGGACCGGGACGACCCCGAAATCGGCGTGGAAGGCATCAACGAGAAGCAGCCCGGCGCCAGATGGGACACCCGCTTCGGCGTGACGGTCACCTTCCACTTCGCCACGGAGGCACGCAACGCCCCACGCCGCGCCGCGGCCGAGCAGGCGGTGACGGAGGCCGAGGTGCAGCTGGTCGCCGTGCGCCGGGAGGTGACGGCGGCGGTCAGGCAGGCGGAGGCG
>CAXSFF010000485.1:0-3861 GCA_964236035.1 uncultured Acetobacteraceae bacterium | reverse complement strand
CCTGGACCGGCTTTACTTAAGTAATGGATTCCAAAGGGCTCGCCCTTTGGCGGAGGTTGAGGCAGAGCCTCAACCTTCCTTGCCTCGCCGGTCGCCGACCGGATTGATTGATGGCAGGTTTGTCTTCAGCTTACCCTGGTGCCGATCGGGCGAGCACCAGGAGCCATGACGCTTTCCATGCACAGGATCAGGCTTTTCCAGGCGACGACGGTGGCCCTCGGGCTGCTTGCGGTGACGTTGGTGGTCCTGTCGGGGATCAACGGCCCTGCGATCCGTCTCGACGACCGCGCGGCCGCGCCCGGCGCGCAGGCAGCGGGTGCGGAGGTCGTCCGCATCGGCTTGCAGGTGCGCACGCTCGGCCCTGTGGACACCGGGGCCCTGACGTTCCCCGCGACGTTCGACCTGTGGCTCATCGGGGACCGGCTGCCCGGCCCCGCGGACCTCCTGTTCCGCAACGCGACGGTGCCGATCAGGCTCGGGGAGCCGGTGGCGGAGCGCGCGGCCGGCGACCAGCGGTACCGCCTCTATCACGCCGAGGGCACGTTCCGGTACCAGCCGAGCGTCGCCGACCTGATCGGCGGCCGCCTGCGCCTGCGCATCGACGTGACGGACGCACGCGACACGACGGCGCAGCGGGTCCTGGTGCCCGATGCCCGGGCAGGCGTCCTCCTGGCGGACGGCCCTGCGGGACGCGCCGGCACCGTGGACGGCGCCTGGACGGTCGAGCAGTCGGGACTGGCCGCGAGCGACGTCGCACTGCCGACCCTGGGCGACCCGGCCTCGCCCGACGCCTCGTCGCCGCACTCCGGGGTGGCGGCGGAGTTCGCCCTCCAGCAGGTGCCGCTCGACGCGCGGCAACTGGTCCAGCGCCTCGTGCCCGGCTGGCTGGCGGTGCCGCTGGCCCTGGCGATGGCCGTGCTGCTGGCCTTCGTCCCGCGCCTGGGCCGGCGTGACCAGGCGCCGGGGCCGTGGCGCATGTTCACCGTCATGATCGCGCTGACGCTGCTGCTCGCGGCGGCGGAACAGGGCTTCGCGACGCTGCTCGCCACCAG
This sequence comes from uncultured Acetobacteraceae bacterium, assembly GCA_964236035.1. Classification (GTDB taxonomy): domain Bacteria; phylum Pseudomonadota; class Alphaproteobacteria; order Acetobacterales; family Acetobacteraceae; genus CAXSFF01. Next base: position 2,809 of record CAXSFF010000485.1, on the reverse strand, counting down.
CCTGGGCGCGGCCTCCGTGCAGGCGGCCCTGGACACGTTCACGGCCGCCTGGCTCGTGCTCGGGGCCGCGTGGCTCATCGGCCTGGTGCCGGTGCTGGTGTGGACGCCCATGGAGCGCAGGACCGGCACGCCGCCTTCCGCGCTGGAGCGGACGCTGGTCAACGTCGTGATCACCCTGGCCCTCGCCCTGTTCGTGCTGGCCAAGGCGTTCCACCTGTCGGCGGCGTCCATCGGCGCGGCCTCCGGGGTGCTGACGATCGTGCTCGGCATCGCGCTGCAGAACATCATCCTCGACCTGTTCTCCGGCATCCTGCTGAACCTGGAGAAGCCGTTCCGGCTGCTCAACTGGGTGACGGTCAGCGCCGGCGGCGCCCCGGTGCACGGCCAGGTGCGCAACATGAACTGGCGCACCACCCAGTTGCAGACGCGCGACAACGACATCGTGTCGATCCCGAACAGCGTCATGGCGCGGGCGAGCGTGAACAACCACGCCACTCCCTCCGTCGCGTCGCGGTTCAAGATGGAGTTCGTGCTGGACCCCAAGGTGCCGACTCCGCTCGCGCGCCGGGTGATGCGCGAGGGCGTGATGCGCTCGGCCGAGGCCGGCCTCATCCTGGCCCAGCCGCCGCCCAACGTCGTCCTGCGCGAGGTCGAGGACTACGGCGTCCGCTACCGCGTCGTGTTCTACCTCGACCTGAACATCACTCCGGACCTGGCGGCGCTGAGCAGCGTGGCGGAGAACGTGCTGGGGTCGCTGGCGGAGGCCGGGATCGAGCTGGCCTTCCGCAACCAGAGCTTCATCCTGGAGCCGGACCAGGTCGCGCGGCAGCCCCTGCCCGCGATCGCGGCCCAGCCGGCATCCGGGCCCGGCCTGGTGCGCGTGGCCGCCGAACGACTGCCGGCGGCCACGCCGGCGATCCTCAGCGAGGACGAGATCGCGCTGGTCAAGGCGAGCTGGCACCTGGCTCGGCCGCTCGGCGAGCAGGTCGCGGTGCTGTTCTACGACCGGCTGTTCACCATCGCGCCGCCGTTGCGCGCCCTGTTCCGGTCCGACCAGAAGGCACAGCGGATCAAGCTGGTCACCATGCTCGGCATGCTCGTCAAGGGGCTCGACCATCCCGACAACGTGGTGGAGGCCCTCGCCGACCTCGGGCTGCGGCACGGCGGCTACGGCGTCAAGGCCGTCGACTACGACGCCGTCGGGGCGGCCCTGCTCTGGACCCTGGAACAGGGTCTGGGCGAGTCGTTCGATCCCGCGACGCGGGCGGCCTGGACCAAGCTGTATGGCGCGATCGCCGGCGTGATGATCAGCGCATCGGGCCAGGGACAGGCAGCGGCGTAGCGCCGGGCGCCGGGCGTCAAGGCTCCGGCCGGCCAGTGCAGACTTGACGGATTTACCGGCCCGTCGGTGAAGTTGGTTACGCCCTTGCGCGTTCCACTCGCGGATCGAACGAGCCACGGCGCCGCGCCGCGCGTAGTCTCCACGCAACGAACACGCCCCGGAGGAGACTGCGCCATGGCCCCAACCACCCTGCACCACGCCGAGCACGAGCGCGACGACGGCCTGGTGCACAGCCACGCCTGGTCGTCGAGCGACCCGGTCGGCACAACGCCGCACCGCGCGCACCGCCCTCTCGCACGCGGGCACGACCACGACGACGGCCTCGTGCACGAGCACGGCTGGGCGCGCGACTGAGACCGGCCGCCCCCTGGAGCGACCGGGAAGGCAGGCAAGGTTGAGGCTCTGCCTCAAACTCCGCCAAAGGCTCGCCTTTGGAATCCACTTTTTAAGTAAAGCCGGTCCAGGGGGGGCCTCCCCCCTGGCGGGTCTGGGCAGAGCCCAGCCTTGCTTGCCGACAGGCCGGCGCATGGGACCCCCGTTCCGCATCCCGACAGCGCAGGTCCGATCCGCCCCCAAAACGACCGACGGGACCACGCGCACAGTTCCGGTGCAGTGCAGCAGACAAGCCGGTGCCACTGACCGGAGTGGCTGGACCCTGCAAAGATGCGGCTGAACGATCGGTCATCGCCGCCAGTGAACATCCGGTGCGACTGCCTGTAACGCCGTCTTTATGCTTCGCTTATGCACGCGCCGGATGCGGGAACTCTGGCCGAAGTCCAGGCAAGCCATGTTGATGATCATCGGCCTGGCCGATGACGCTTGCTATTGTTGTTCATCTCGGGCCAACCTCGCGCCATGATGTCGGACCAGGCCATCCAGAAAGGCTCACCCATGGGCATACCGGCGCTTCGGTTTCGCGGCGGACTTCGCGCAGGGGTGGGCTCCAGCCTGCTCGCCTCGGCCCTGCTGGTGGCGGGGCAGGCGGCGGCCAGGGATGGCGAGGGCGGCTGGCGGCAGAACGGCCAGGCGTCCTGGTACGGCGCGCGCCACGCCGGCCTGCGCACCAGCAGCGGCGCGGCGTTCAACCCCGCGGAGATGACCGCGGCCCATCCCAGCCTGCCGCTGGGCTCGCGCGTGCTGGTTACGCTGCGCGATACCGGCGACTCCGTGGTGGTCACAGTGACCGACCGCCAGCCCGGCCATGGCCGGCGCATCATCGACCTGTCGCGCGGGGCTGCGGAGCGGATCGGCCTCGCCTCGCGCGGCGTCGGCGAGGTCTCGATCGAGCCCGCCGGCCGCGCCGCGCCGGTCGAGGTCGCCGAGGCCGCCGACCTGTTGGACGACCCGGCCCTTGGCGTCAGTCCGGCGCCACGTGGTCGGCGACATACGCTCCGCGCCGGCCAGGCGGCCTCGGCGGACCGTCCGTACTATCGCGTGCGGTTTGAAGCTCCAGCTCGGAGTTCAGCT
>CAXSFF010000484.1:0-3863 GCA_964236035.1 uncultured Acetobacteraceae bacterium | reverse complement strand
CGCCCGGCGGCTCAACCTGCCCGAGATCGTGTCCGACGCCATCGCCGTTTCGAACGATGACGGGGCGATCCGCACCCTGCTGGCGAACTCGTCTGCCGCCATTCGGGAGAAGACGCTCGATGCGCTGATCGGACGGGCGGCGAAGAAGCCGGATTGGCATGAGCCGCTGGTGCGCCGCCCCGCCTTGCCGGACCACGCTGCGCGCGCGTTGTCCGAGATCGTTGCCGATAACCTGCTGAAGATGCTGGCCGACCGCACCGACCTTGGCGCCCCTGTGGTGACCGAGTTGAAGCAGCGGCTCGACGGCAGGCTCGCCAAGCCGCCCCGCGGCGACGCGGAGCCCGTCTCTGAGGACGAAGGCGCACTCAACATCGCGCATGACCGCGCCATGCTCGACGAGGCGCGACGGCTGGATGAGCGCGGCGAGTTGGACGAGGCCGTGCTGCTGAACGCGGTCCGGCATGGGCAGGCGCGCTGGGCCGCGGTTCTGCTGGCCGTCGCCGCCGGGGTGCCATTGTCGGTAGTCGATCACGCGTCTGCGTTGCGCAGCGCCAAGGCGCTGGTCAGCCTGGTGTGGAAAGCTAGTTTCACCATGGCCGTGGCGCCCGCCATCCAGTCCCTGCTCGGCCAGCTTGCGCCGTCTGCGATCCTGGGAACCGCCGCTGGGCAAGGCTTCCCGCTCGGGCCTGACGAGATGAAGTGGCAACTCGACTTCCTGGGGGCCGGGCCGTGTTGATGCCTCGGCAGGCCTTGCGCGCCGATGCCAGCATTTTCCTTGGCAAAAATCCCTGTTGGACACACATGCGATAAGGTCAGCAGGGATGTAGCCATGACGAAATTCGGTCTCGCGCAACCAGTTCGCCGGGTCGAGGACCCCCGCCTTTTGAAGGGCAAGGGCGTCTACACGGACGACATCAGCCTGCCCGGCATGCTGTGGGCAGCCGTCCTGCGCAGCCCCCACGCCGCTGCGACCATTGCGGCCATAGACCTGGCGCCGGTATTGACCGCGCCTGGTGTGGTGGGCGCCTACACCGCTGCGGATTTGGCGGCGGACGGCATCGGCGGCCTGCCTTGCGCGATCCCGCTGAAGAACCGGGACGGCTCGCCGCGTGTCGAGGCGCCGCACCCCATCCTCGCCGATGGCGTCGTGCGCCATGTCGGCGACCCCGTGGCCTTCGTCGTGGCCGAAACGCAGAAGGCGGCCAGGGATGGCGCCGAGGCGATCCAGGTCGACTATGACGTATTGCCATCTGTCACCGACCTTGGCGTCGTGATGGATGCGGAGCAGCCGCAGGTCTGGCCGCAAGCGCCGCACAATATCTGCTTTGACTGGGAGACCGGCGACAAGGAACGCACCGAGGAGCTGTTTCTGAACGCCGCCCACGTCACCCGGCTCAAGGTCGTGAACAACCGCATCGTGGTCAACAGCATGGAAGCGCGGGCGGCGCTGGCGGATTTCGATCCCGCCACCGGCCGCTGGGCGCTGCACACCAACACCCAGGGCGGCTGGGTGATCAAAAGCCTGTTGGCCAAGGCGGTGTTCCACGTGCCGGAGGAGCAGTTCCGCGTCGTCACGCCGGACGTGGGCGGCGGCTTCGGCATGAAGCTGTTCCTGTATGCCGAGCATGCCCTCACCTGCTACGCGGCGCGCAAGCTCGGCCGCCCGGTGAAGTGGGCCAGCGAGCGCGGCGAGGCGTTCCTGTCGGACACCCAGGGCCGCGACAACATCACTGAGGTCGAGCTAGCGCTGGACGCCGACGGTCGCTTCCTGGCGCTGCGTACCCGCAACGTGGCCAACATGGGCGCCTACTACTCGACGTTCGCGCCGATGATCCCGACCATGGCGGGTTCCAAGGTGTTGGCCAGCGTCTACGGGTTCCAGGCGATTTACGTCAACGTGCTCGGCGTGTTCACCAACACCGTTCCCGTCGATGCCTACCGCGGCGCCGGGCGGCCGGAGAGCAACTACGTCGTCGAACGGGTAATCGACGCCGCGGCGCGCGAGATCGGCATGGACCGGGTGGCGTTGCGCAAGCTCAACATGGTGCCGCCGGCAGCGATGCCGTACCGCACCGCCATGGGCCAGACCTATGACAGCGGCGAGTTCGTCCGCGTGCTGGACGCGGCGCTCGCGAAGATCGATTGGGCCGGCTTCCCCGCCCGCCAACGCGCCAGCGCCGCCCGCGGCCTGAAGCGCGGCATCGGGATGGCCTATTATCTGGAAGCGACCGGCGGCGCGCCCTCTGAACGAGCCGAAATCCGCTTTGCGGAGGACGGCTACGTCGATGTGTTCGTCGGCACCCAGTCGAGCGGCCAGGGCCACGAAACGGCCTATGTGATGTTGACCGCCGATCAGCTTGGCATCGACGGCGACAAGATCCGCATCCGCCAGGGCGACACCGACAGCATCCCGACCGGCGGCGGCACCGGCGGCGCGCGCAGCCTGTATTCGGAAGGCCAAGCCATCCTGGTCACGGCCGCCAGCGTGATAGAGCGCGGCAAACAGGCAGCGTCCGAGGTTCTGGAAGCCGCCGTCGCCGACATCGCGTTCGCGGCAGGGCGGTTCGCCATCGTCGGCACCGACCGCGGCATCGACATCCTCAGCCTGGCGGCGGCGCAACGCGACCGCGGCGCGCGCGGCGAGACCGTGACCACCCTGGACGCGGCGGAGATCGCCAAGATCGCGGCGCACACCTTCCCCAACGGCTGCCACATGGCCGAGGTGGAGATCGATCCCGACACCGGCATGGTCGACGTGAAGCGCTACATCGTGTGCGACGACGTGGGCAAGGCCATCAACCCGCTGATCGTGCGTGGCCAGGTGCATGGCGGCGTCGCCCAGGGCTATGGGCAGGCCGTGCTCGAACACACCGCCTACGACCCGGCGTCCGGCCAGTTGCTGTCGGCCAGCCTGATGGACTACGCCCTGCCGCGCGCATCGGACCTGCCGGACATCGAGGTCGACCTGATCGAGGTGCCATGCGGGACCAACCCGCTCGGCGTCAAAGGCGCCGGCGAGGCCGGGGCGGTCGGTAGCCCGCCAGCGATGATCAACGCGATCGTTGACGCCCTCGGCAGCGCCGGGGTGCAGTCGATCGACATGCCGGCGACGCCGGAGAAAGTGTGGCGGGCTCTCCGCGAGGCTGCCTAGCTCATTACGCGATAGTGTTCGGCCTGGCCGCCATCAACGGCCGGGTCGCCACTTACCCGCGTAACGCCGCCTCCACGGTGCGCACCGCCGCCAGCGGCATCGCAGCCCGCCCGACCACCTGGCCGCCGACGCAGGCCAGCCAGTCCTCGCCGGCCGGAGGCGCCGGGCGCAACTCGATCACGCGGGACTCGTCGTCCAACGCCACTGCCTTCCAGATGCGCCAGCCGCTGCGCACGGGTCCCTGAACGCGGACGACGCGGGCGATGGGCTCGCCCGCGTCGTCATAGCCGATCCATTCGAGGGTGCGGGTTTCGCCCGCCACCTCGTCCCGCCGCCCCCGCGTCCAGTGCAGACGCGGCGCCTGCACTCAGGCCGACTTCGCCATGATCTCGTCGGCGATGTTGCGGGGCACGGGGTCGTAGTGGTGGAACTGCATGGTGAAGGACGCGCGGCCCTTGGTCATGCTGCGCAGGTCGGAGATGTAGCCGAACATCTCCTTCAGCGGCACGGCGGCGCGCACCGTCACCGTCGACCCGGCGCTGTCCTGGTTCTGGATCTGCCCGCGGCGGCGGTTGAGGTCGCCCACCACGTCGCCGACATGGTCCTGCGGCGTCGTCACCTCGACGTCCATGATCGGCTCCAGGATGATCGGCCCCGCCTTCTTCATGCCCTCGCGGAAGCACGCCTTGGCCGCGATCTCGAACGCCAGCGC
>CAXSFF010000483.1:0-3864 GCA_964236035.1 uncultured Acetobacteraceae bacterium | reverse complement strand
ACACCTACCGCACGCTGACCGCCGTCGACTCCGCCGTCATGGTGATCGACGCGGCCAAGGGCATCGAGGCGCGCACCCGCAAGCTGTTCGAAATCTGCCGGATGCGCGACATCCCGATCCTGACCTTCGTCAACAAGATGGACCGCGAGGCGCGCGACCCGTTCGAGTTGCTGGACGAGGTCGCCAACACCCTCGCGCTGGACACGGCGCCCGTGACTTGGCCGATCGGCCGCGCCGCCAATTTCATTGGCACCTACGACCTACGCACGCGGGAGGTGCATACGCTGGAGCCGCTGGGCCAGTCCGACCCACGGCTGGCCGCGATGGGCGAGGAGATCGACCTGGTGCGGGCGGCGCTGCCGGAGTTCGAGCTGACGGCGTTCAACACGGGCAGCCTGTCGCCCGTGTTCTTCGGCAGCGCGATCAAGGAGATCGGCGTGCTGGACTTGCTCGACAGCCTGGTGGCGTTCGGGCCGCCGCCCCGGGCGCAGCCGGCCGACACGCGGGTGGTCCAGGCCGGCGAGGACAAGCTGACGGCGCTGGTGTTCAAGATCCAGGCCAACATGGACCCCAACCACCGCGACCGCATCGCCTTCGCGCGGGTGTGCTCCGGCAAGCTGGTGCGCGGCATGCGGCTGCGGCAGGTGCGTACGGGCAAGCTCATCCCGCTGCACGCGCCGCAGTTCTTCTTCGCCCGCGACCGCCAGATCGCCGACGAGGCGTATGCCGGCGACGTGGTCGGCATCCCCAACCACGGCACCTTGCGCATCGGCGACACGCTGAGCGAGGAGGAGACCATCAACTTCGTCGGCGTGCCATATTTCGCGCCGGAGATCCTGCGCCGGGTGCGGCTGGACGACGCGATGAAGGCGAAGAAGCTGCGCTCGGCGCTGCAGGAGCTGGCGGAGGAGGGCGTGGTGCAGCTGTTCCGCCCGCAGGACGGCAGCCCGCCGATCGTCGGCGTGGTCGGCACCTTGCAGTTGGACGTGCTGATCGCGCGGCTGGCCGGCGAGTACGGCGTGGGCATCGGCTTCGAGGGCGTGCCGTACCAACTGGCGCGCTGGGTCAGCGGCGAGCGCGGATTGGTGGAGAAATTCGCCCAGGCGCAGCGCACGGCGATGGCGGACGATGTCGACGGCGACCCGGTGTACCTCGCCAGCTCCGTGTTCACCATGCGCCGCACCGCCGAGGCCAACGAGGCGCTCACCTTCCGCGACATCAAGGACGTGCGGCCAGAGGCTGCCTGATAGCACGGGGCTGCCTAGTCGCTGAAGATCGCCACGGGGCGGCACCAGCCGGCGGACCCGGCGCGCACCTTGATCGGGAAGCAGGCGACCTGGAAGCCGTGCGGCGGCAGCGCCTCCAGGTTGTGCAGCTTCTCGATGTGGCAGTAGGCGCGCACCATGCCGGCGCGGTGGCCCTCCCAGATGATCGCCGGGTCGCGGGTTTCGAGCCAGCGTTCGCGGGTGTGGACGAAGGGCGCGTCCCAGCTCCAGCCGTCGATGCCGCAGACCCGCACGCCGCGCTCGGTCAGCCACAGCGTCGCCTCGCGCCCCATGCCGCAGCCGCGGCTGACGTAGTCGGACGTGCCGTACGCCAGCCCGGCGGCCGTGTTCACCAGCACGATGTCGCCGGGCGTCAGCGCGTGGCCGATGCGGTCGAACTCGGCGGCGACCTCGGCGGCGGTGACCACGTGGCCGTCGGGCAGGGCGCGGAAGTCCAGCTTCACGCCGCGGCCGAGGCACCATTCCAGCGGCACCTCGTCGATGGTGAAGGCGCGCTGCCCGCCGTCCGTGGTGGAGTGGTAGTGGTACGGTGCGTCCAGGTGGGTGCCGTTATGGGTGGACAGCCGCACGTTCTCGAGCGCCCAGCCCTCGCCGCCGGGCAACTGGTCCTGGCGCAGGCCGGGGAAGAATTGCAGCAGGCGGTCGGCGTTCTGCTGGTGGTCCAGGTATTCGATCGCCGGCCCCATGCCGGGCGGGTCGGCGAACTCGGTGGCCTCCATCGGCACGGACAGGTCGACGATCCTGGTCATGGCGCACTCCCTTTTGGCAGCCGGCGGCTTTTGATTTGTTTAAGGCATGCAATGGTCCTGTTCGAGGCATTTCCGGGCTGCGGGGGCGCACGTCGTGGGAGGCGAGGGTTGCCTCCCACGACGCGGACTCGTTCAGGCTGCTGTCATGGCGAGCTGGTCGATCAGGAACTTCGCGGCCAGGCCTGACGACTTGGGGTTCTGTCCGGTGATCAGGAGACCGTCGCTGACGACGTAGGATTCGAGGTCGGGACCCTTGGAATAGAGGCCGCCCTTGGCCTTGAGTTCGTCTTCGACCAGGAAGGGCACGACCTCGGTCAAGCCCATGCCCTCTTCCTCGGTGTTGGTGAACCCTGTGACCTTCTTGCCTTCGACCAGCGGCTTGCCGTCCGGCGCCTTGGCGTGGCGCAGAACGCCCGGCGCGTGGCAGACGAGCGCGATAGGCTTGCCGGCCGCGAGGAAGGATTGGATCAGCGCGACCGAGTTCTCGTCCTCCGCAAGGTCCCACATGGGGCCGTGGCCGCCCGGATAGAAGACGGTGTCGAAGTCCGCCTGCGTGATGCTGTCCAGGCGCAGCGTCGCGGCAAGTTGCGCCTTCGCGGCCGCATCCGCCTCGAAGCGGCGGGTCAGGTCGGTCTGGAAGGACGGCTCGCTGCTCTTGGGATCGAGCGGCGGCTGGCCGCCCTTGGGCGAGGCCAGCACGACCTCCGCGCCGGCGTCACGGAACGTGTAGTAGGGTGCGGCGAACTCCTCGAGCCAGAAACCCGTCTTGTTGCCGGTATCGCCGAGTTGGTCGTGGGAGGTCAGAACCATCAGGATCTTCATGTTGCTCGTCCTTTGACTGTGCTTGAGGTGAACCGGCGAAGTAGACCGGTCGTCTACTTCCTGGGCGCGAAAGGCACCTCGGATCGAGGTGCAGCCGACACCTTCCCGTCTCAGGGGGGCAGGTGAAGGATCTGGCGAGTCGTCATCATGGCCGACTCGAAAGGCTGGGTGCTGCGGACGATCTTCACCATCACGCTGGCACCAAGCCAGAGTTGGTAGAGGCTTTGCGCAACGCAGCCCGGGTCCCCATCGATCGACAGGGATCCTTCCGCGACGCCGGTCTCGATGGCCGTCCTCAGGCGCTGGGTAATCCCAGACGTGCCGTGCTTCAGGGCCGCGCGCATGGCCTCGGAAAAATCCGCGACCTCCGCGCCCAGCTTCACGGCGAGGCACTTGCCCTGGCAGTCGAAGAAGGACTGGGTCTCCTGCCAATGCTGCCAGTAGGCCATCAGGCGCTGCGCCATGGTCAGGCCGGGCCGGCGCAGTATCTCGTCAAGGTCGGCCAGGTAATCCTCGAAGTAGGCCACAAGCATTGCCTCGCCGAACGCATCCTTGGAGCCGAAATAGTGGTAGAACGACCCCTTCGGCACCCCGGCTCCTGCCAGGATCTCGTTAAGGCCGACAGCGGAGAAGCCCTTGCCGGCCATGATGCGCTGGCCGGTTTCGAGGATGCTCCCGCGGACATCGGACGTGTCCGGGGGGGCTGACCTGCTCATGGGCACCCATAGAGCATGGAACAGACCGGTCGTCTAGTGCTTTTTTCCGAGGCGGGAATCATGTGGGCTTGCCCCGGTGCGTGCCAATTGCGAGCGTCCCGCCCAACCGTGCCATCCTGCACGCCCTATAGCGTGACCACCGGCTCGCAATGACGGGCGAGCACTGGCGGATGCCGTCCATTGCCGGCGGTTGGCATAGGCCCACCCTGTTCCGGCAAGCCCTGGCGAAACGGGCGATGCCGGGCTAAGCCCCGCCGATGCGCCACTTCCTGGACTTCGAGAAGCCCGTCG
>CAXSFF010000482.1:0-3868 GCA_964236035.1 uncultured Acetobacteraceae bacterium | reverse complement strand
TCCGGGACCACCAGCCGACCCATGCCGGGGTGGTGCAGCGCGAGCGCCGGGCCGGGATAGCGCCGTCTCCGGCCAAGGTGCAGCGCAATGCCCAGTCGGTGCGGCAACTGGACAGGCAGTTGCTGCACCAAGAAGCCGTTGATCCACCTGGCGGCCCTGGCCGCCAGGTCCCGTCCATCCAGTAGTCCTCCCCGACACAGGAGCAGCCGTAACATTGTCGAGCCAACCTGATCCCGGCCCCGTCGACCCTTGGCGCGACGGCCAGGGAGCTTTCATCCTAGGCCCTCGCAACCTACCCCGCGAGGCGCAAGCCCGTGACTTGGTCCGTCCGCCCAGCACCAACAAAGGGTCGCTATCCTCACGGCATAGGTAGTTTCCGACCCTGCCCTGGCTATCCGAGATGAGGGATGAGTGGGCAAGTTGGTCGCCCGCTTAAGCGGGCGACCAAGTCTACGTCAGTGGATGAGGCCTTCCCGTCAGAATGCATCATCTGGCTGGGTTGTCGGCGGAGGCGTCATGGCCGGCGTCCTCGCGCTCATCCTCAGGTAATGACCGGAACAGACTTTCGTAACTCGGCGTCCAACCTCAAGCAGGATCATGCAAATGCCTGATACCAACGTCGCCGTGCCGCAAACCGCGGTTTCCCGCAACCCGGCAACCGGAGAGGTCATCGAGCGGTTTCCGTTCCAGACCGATGCCGAGATCGAGCAGCTCCTCGTCGACGCGACGGCCGCGTTCCAGGTCTGGCGGACGACCTCGATGGAGGCGCGAGCGAAAACCTACGCCGACTTTGCAGAACTCCTTCACGCCCGGGCGAGCCTCATCGCGCCAGTGATCACGGCCGAGATGGGGAAGACCCTGCCGGAAGCCGTGGCCGAAGTGGAGAAATGCGCGTCCACTGTTCGATGGTTCGCCGAGCATGGACCCGATCTGCTTGCCGACGAGCCGGTCGAGGTCGAGGGCGATGATCGGGTTTATGTCTCCTACCTGCCGATTGGCACCATCCTCGGCATCATGCCGTGGAACTTTCCCCTGTGGCAGGCCATCCGCGCTTGCGTGCCGATCATGATGTCGGGCAACGCGTTTATCTTGAAGCCCGCCTCGAACACGATGCGCTGCGCCTACCTGCTGCAGGATGCCTGGCAGGCGGCCGGCCTGCCAAAGGGCCTCCTCACCGTCCTTAACGTGGGCAACGCCGACGTCGGCAAGGTCCTGGAGGACCGGCGCGTGGCCGCGGTGACCCTGACAGGCGGCACGAAGGCAGGCTCCTCCGTCGCGGCCCTGGCGGGCAAGCTGCTCAAGCGGTCGCTGCTGGAACTGGGCGGCGCCGATCCCTTCATCGTCCTGGCCGATGCCGACATCGACAAGGCCGTGGAGGCCGGGATCAAGGCCCGCTACAGCAACTCGGGCCAAATCTGCCTCAACGCCAAGCGGTTCATCCTTGAACAGCCGATCGCGGATCAATTCACCAAGCAGTTCGTCGCTGCGGCGAAGAAGCTGAAGACCGGAGATCCACTCGATCCCTCCACCACCAACGGCCCGATTGCCCGGGAAGACCTGCGCAGCGGCATCCACGACCAAGTTACCCGGTCCATGGCAAGCGGCGCCACCTTGCTGCTGGGCGGCCACATGATTGAAGGCCCAGGCTTCTTCTACGAACCGACGGTCCTGTCCGATGTCGAGCCGGGCATGGCCGCATTTGACGAGGAGATCTTCGGCCCCGTCGCAGCCTTGATCCAGGCGCGCGATGCCGATCATGCGATCGAGCTGGCGAACTGCAGCGAGTATGGCTTGAGCGGGAACCTATGGACGTCCGACACCGGGCAGGGTGAAGCCATGGCGCGCAGGATGGAAACCGGAGGCGTGTTCATCAATGGCTTCACCAACTCGAACCCGCGTATCCCGGTTGGGGGCATCAAGAACAGCGGCTACGGCCGTGAACTCTCCCACTTCGGCATCCGCGAGTTCACCAATGCCCAGGCAGTTTGGGTGAAGCAAGCCTGAGATTGCTGCTGCGAGTTCGTTGCGTTCACACGGCAGATGCGGTGAGCAGGACGTCTGGATCGTGCCTCGATAATCCGGCCTCGCCGGAGCGATCGCCGACCGTGTGCTTCAAACCGGAACCTTAGAGGACCAAGCAATGGCGAACCAGAAATCGTTGGGCTTCGTAGGCTTCGGCGCGATGGCACGAAAGATGGCTCCCCGGTTACGGGATGCTGGCTACGCAGTGGTCGTGTTCGATCCGGCTCACCAAGGTGCCGAGATCGACGGCTACCCGCTCATGAAGAATGCGGCGTCCGTCGCTCGCGAGGTTGACGTCATCATCGTGTCGGTCCCGGCTGACGCAGCGCTTGAGCAATCGGTTGAAGGGCACGATGGGGTCCTTGAGGGCGCACGAAAAGGCTTGCTGCTGATCGACACGAGTACGGTGTCGCCTGGCGCCTCCAGAAAGCTCGCCGAAGCCGCGGCGAGGCAAGGTGTCCGGTTCGTCGAGGCGCCGGTGTCTGGCAGCACGCCGGAGGCCGAGACGGGGAAGCTCGTCGTGCTGGCCGGTGGCGAGGAAGCCGATGTGGCGTTCGCGGCTCCCATCCTCAATGTGATTGGCCAGAAGACCGTCTACGCCGGCCCGGCGGGCCAGGGCATCGTGATGAAGCTGGTGATCAACGGCGTCATGGCACTCGCTACTGCTGCCCTGGCCGAGGGCCTCTGTTACGGCGTCACCGCCGGCCTGGACCGCGACAAGCTGATCGAGACGCTTCTGGGCCTGACGATCGTGGCCGAGCACGATCGTCCCAAGCTGGAAATGGCACGCCAGGGTTCATACCCGGCTCGCTTCGCGACCCGGCTCCTGTCCAAGGACCTGGGCTTGTTGCTCATGGACGCTGCGATCCACGGCGTGCCGATGGGCACCATGGCTGCTGGAGCACAGCTCTTCTCGCTCGCTACGATCAAGCACGCCGACGAGGACTATGCCGCCGCAATCGCCGCCATGGAAGAACTCGTTCGCAAATGAACCTGGTCGCAGTTAGACGGCGGAGCACCTAGTCCAGATGCACTTGCAGTTGCTCGCCGAGGCGAACCTGGTCGTGACCAACCATGGGATAGAGCGGGAAAATACTTGAGCTGTGGCAACCGTCATCAATGCTCTCTTGCCAGTATTCGTGACACTGTCGCTTGGCTACTTCGCAGCGTGGCACCACGACGACACCAGCAAGTTCGCAGCAACGCTGAACAAGATGGTGATGACCTACACCCTGCCGCTCAGCTTGTTTGCAGGCACCGTCGTCATGTCGGCTGGCGAACTCGTCGCCAACGTGCCGATGGTGGCAGCGCTGTTTGCCGGCCTTGCTGCTCCCTTCGGGGTGGCTCTGATCGTTGCGCGATACATGTTCCGCCGCAGCCTTGGGGAAAGCACGCTGCAGGCGGTGGCGATTTCATTTCCGGCCGTCCCGTTCATCGGCATTCCCGTCCTGGGCTCGATCTTCGGTGCGCAGGCAGCCACGCTGACGGTCGCGATCAGTGGCTTGGCGACCAACCTGGTCATCGTTCCCATCAGCATCATCCTGCTCTCCATCGCTACGGCCGGTGGCGCCAAGAAGGACAAAGCTGCTTTCGACAAGCCTGCATTGGCCAAAGCTTTCCATGCTGGAAGTCCCGGTCAGCACATCGGCAGCCAGCAGAGCGTTGTCGAGAAACCTGCGGTCGGCTCCATCATCCTGTCGTCGTTGAAGGAGCCGGTGGTTTGGGCGCCCGTGCTCGCCGTGGCGCTCGTGTTCACCGGCGTAGTCCTGCCGAAGCCGTTCGTCTCGTCCTTGCAACTGCTCGGCTCGACGACGTCCGGGGTGTCCTTGTTCGCCAGCGGCATCAT
>CAXSFF010000481.1:0-3875 GCA_964236035.1 uncultured Acetobacteraceae bacterium | reverse complement strand
GCTGGTGGTGGACGACGAAACCGACACCCGGGCGCGCACCCGGCTGGCGCTGCAGCGCGGCGGCTGGACCGTGGCGGAGGCGGCGAACGGCCGCGAGGCGCTGGAGCGGGTGGCGCGCGCGGTGCCGCGGATGATCCTGCTCGACCTCAACATGCCGGTGATGGACGGCTTCGCGTTCCTGCAGGCGCTGCGGGCGCGGCCGGACTGCGCGGGCGTGCCCGTGGTGGTGCTGAGCGCGCTCGACCTGACCGCGGAGGATCGCCAGCGGCTGAGCGGGGCCAGCCAGGTGCTGAACAAGGGCGACGTCAGCCTGCGCGACCTGGCCGAACGCCTGCGCCGGCTGAGCGGCAGCGGCGCGGACCAATCTTGACGAGGGACAGGCCTTACCAGGGACCGCGGCGGTCAGCCGTCGGCTTCCTCCCGCCGCAGCAGCGCGTCGTCCACCTGCTGCAGCAACAGGCTGAAATCCACTGGCTTCGGATGGTAGTCATCGCACCCGGCGTCCAGCGCCTTGGCCCGGTCGCCGGTCATGGCGTGCGCGGTCAGGGCGATGATCGGCAACCGGTTCTGGCCGCGGCGCAAGGTGCGCGCCACCGTCCAGCCGTCGATCAGCGGCAGGTCCATGTCCAGCAGCATCAGGTCGGGCGTCTCCGCCGCCACCTGGTCCAGCGCCTGCTGGCCGTTATGGGCGAGCACCACCTCGAAGCCGCGGCGGCGCAGGCGGCGCGACAGGAAATCCCAAAGTTCTTCATGGTCCTCGACAAGCAGGAGCTTCGTCATCGTCACCCTCGGCAGCGTCCGCTTCGTGCTAACCGCGCCAAGGGGGCGCGTCCAGCGGCAAGCGGCGCCGGCCGCTGCGGAAGCGCGCTGAAGTGACCTCGGACGACACCGTGATCCCGGCGACGCCTGCGTCCGGACGCCACATGCTGCTCGTGCTCAACGCGGGCGCCGTGGTGGTGGCCGCGCTGTATTTCGGCCGCGAGCTGCTGGTGCCGCTGGTGCTCGCCTCGCTGCTGGCGTTCGTGCTGGCGCCGGTCTCCGTCCTGCTGCAACGGGCGTGGCTGCCGCGGGTGCCCTCCGTGATGATCGCCGTGCTGCTGGCCTTCGCCGTGATCGGCCTGATCGGTCTGGTGGTGGGGCGGCAGGCGACGATGCTGGCCGGCAGCCTGCCGACCTACCAGGCGACCATCCTGGCGAAATGGGCCGCCCTGACCCATGGCGGCGGCTGGGTGGCGCGGTTGACCGAAGGCATGTTCCCGGCCGGCGAGGCGCCCGGCGCCGCCAGCCTTCCCAACGGCGGGGCCGCCTCGGCGCTCGGCCTCGCCGGCGCCTCGGGGCTGACCCTGGCGCGCACGCTGGCGCAGCCGCTGCTGGGGCCGTTGACCACGGCCGGCATCGTGCTGGTGTTCACCATCTTCATCCTGCTGTCCAGCGAGGACCTGCGCGACCGCCTGGTGCGCCTGGTCGGCCGCCGCGACCTGCATCGCACCATCCTGGCGATGAACGACGCAGCGCGGCGGCTGTCGCGCTACTTCCTGTTCCAGATGGCGCTCAACACGGGGTTCGGCGCCACCATCGGCGGCGGCCTGTGGCTGATCGGGCTGCCCAACCCCGTGCTGTGGGGCATTCTCGCCGGGTTGATGCGGTTCGTGCCGTTCATCGGCTCGTTCATCGCCGTGGCGCCGCCGCTGCTGCTGGCGCTGGCGGTGGTGCCGGGCTGGTCGATGGCCGTGCTGGTGCTGGCGCTGTTCATCGGCGGCGACATGATCATGGGCCAGATCGTCGAGCCGCTGATCTACGGCCACAGCACGGGGCTGTCGCCGATCGCCGTCATCGTGGCGACGGCGTTCTGGGCGTTCCTGTGGGGTCCCGTGGGCCTGCTGCTGGCGACCCCGCTCACCGTCTGCCTGGTGGTGATCGGGCGCCATGTCGAGCCGCTGGCGTTCTTCGACGTGATCCTGGGCGACCGCGCGCCGCTGGAACCGGCGGAGACGTTCTACCAGCGCGCCCTGGAGGGCCAGGCCGCCATGCTCGCCGCCAATGCACGGCAACGCATCGCCGCCTCCTCGCTGACCGAGTACTACGACACGGTGGCGCTGCGTGGCCTTGCCTTAGCGCAGGCTGACCTGTCGCGCGACGCGCTGGCGTTCGAGCGGCTGGAGGCGATCCACGGGCAGATCGAGACGCTGCTCGCCCTGGTCGGCCGCACCGCCGCCACGGCGGCGCAGCTGCACCCGCCGCAGCCGCCGCCCGAGGAATGGCGGCAGGACGGCGCCGTCATCTGCATCCCCGGCCGCGGGCAGCTCGATGACCTGGCCGCGCACATGGCGGTGCAGGTGCTGGGCAACGCCGGCTTCGGCGCCCGCATCGAGGCGAACGTCGTGCTCGGAACCTCCGGCGCCAATGCCCGCGAGCTGCCGGCCACCCGGATGTGCTGCCTGTCGGTGCTGGAGGAGGGCAGCAGCGTGTCCAGCATCCGCTACTTCATCCGCCGTATGCAGAAGCGCATGCCGAACGCGGCCGTCGTGGTGTGCCTGTGGCACGCCGAACGCACCAGCCCGTTGCTGGCGGCGCTGCGGTCCGAAGGAGGGGACGAGCACCTGGTGCTGTCCGCCGGCGAGCTGCTCGCCTTCGTGCAGGCGCTGTCCGCGCGGGAGCGCCGGGCTGCCGCCTGAAGGTGCTGCCGCCTGACGGGACCGGCATTGCGTCATGCGGGAGTCCGGGCGGATACAGGACATTTGGCCGGACCTGGCATGGAGACGACGATGCAGAAGCTGGCGGCCCACATGGATGGCCCGAGACTGCGTGAGCCGGGATTGCGCGAGCAGGGCAAGACCGACCGCCTGCGCCGCCTGCACCAGGCCGCGCTGGAGGTGTTCCGCGCGCGCGGCTACGACGCCGCCACCACGCGGGAGATCGCCCAGGTCGCCGGCGTCGCCGTCGGCACGGTGTTCGTCTACGCCAAGGACAAGCGCGACCTGCTGTTCCTGGTGGTCAACGACGACCTCGACGCCGTGCTGCGGCAGGCGGTCCCCGCGGCGGCGCTGCCGGCGGCGCTGCTTGATCAGTTGATGGCGCTGCTGTCGCCGATCTATGGCTACTTCGCCGCCGAGCCGGTGCTGGCGCGGGCGATGCTGCTGGAGGTCGTGCACCACGGGCTGGACGGGGAGGCGGGGGAACAGGCGGGGCGCTTCACCCGGCGGATCGACGCCTGGATGCGCGCCATCGCGACCGTGCTGAGCCGGGCCAAGCGCTCGGGCGAGTTGCGCCTGGAGCCGCCGGCCGCCGTGATGGCGCGCATCCTGTGGGACCTGCACCTGGCGGAGGTGCGGCGCTGGATGACGGACGCCCCCGTCGCCGCCGTGGGCCAGGCGCAACTGCGGCGCCTGTATGCCGTGGTGCTCGATGGGCGCCTGCTGGACCCTACGGTGCGCGGCGCCGCCGATGCGCGTAGCCTGCCCGCTGCACCTGTGGAGGAGCAGGCATGAACGACCAGGCGCCCGACGCCTTCTACATCCCGGCCACCGTCTCCCTGCAGGAGCGCCATACCCGCGCGCTGAAAAGCGGCGACACCTTCGGGGTGTTCGACGCCTTGGGCAACGTGCTCGCCGGGCCGGGCAGCAGCGACGGGGTCTACTACCGTGACACCCGGCATCTGTCCCGCCTTGAGCTGCTGATCGGCGGCCAGTTGCCGATGCTGCTCAGCTCCACCCTGCGCGACGACAACGCCGAGCTGACCTGCGACCTGACCAACCCCGACCTGTACGAGGACGGCCGCATCGCGCTCGAACGCGACCTGGTGCACCTGCGGCGCTCGCGCTTCCTGTGGCAGGGCACCTGCCACGAGCGGCTGTCGGTGCGCAACTTCGCCGGGA
>CAXSFF010000480.1:3384-3878 GCA_964236035.1 uncultured Acetobacteraceae bacterium | reverse complement strand
GCCGCCCACCTCAACATGTCGCCCCAGGACATAGCCAAGTTCCCGAACAGCGTTCCTGACGTGATGCCGGTCTGAGCCGGAGCCTGCCGGCCACTTGAAAAGGAAGGAGGGTTTGGTATGTCCCCACAAGCAGGCCGGCCCGCTGCGACCCTGCCTGCCACCGAGAGGATGAGCGATGCTGACGATCCACCACCTCGGGCACTCGCAGTCCGAGCGGATTGTCTGGCTCTGCGAGGAGTTGGGCATCCCCTATGAGCTGACGCTGCACGAACGCGATCCCGTCACCATCCTGTCCCCCCCTGCGCTGAGGGCGCTTCACCCGCTCGGCGCGGCTCCCGTGATCCAGGATGACGGGCTGCTGCTGGCAGAATCCGCGGCGATCATCGAATACATCATTGTCAAGCACGGGGGCGGCCGCCTGCAGCTTGGGCCGGACCATCCAGATTTCGCGTCCTACCTCTACTGGTTCCACTTCGCCAACGGCAACCTTCAGC
>CAXSFF010000480.1:0-3374 GCA_964236035.1 uncultured Acetobacteraceae bacterium | reverse complement strand
GGGTGGGATTGGCGCCAGACCATCCGGTGCAGATGGCGGTGCAGGCTCGGCTCGACCGGGTGATGGCACTGATGGAGGCACGGCTGGGCGAGGCAGATCACCTGGCGGGCAACGAGTTCACGGCGGCGGACATCATGAGCGTGTTCTCGCTGACCACGATGCGGCTGTTCCAGCCGCTGGACCTTCGGCCTTATCCCAACATCCTGGCTTATCTGCAGCGGATCGGAGCCCGGCCGGCCTATCGTCGGGCGATGGCGAAGGGCGATCCGGACCTGGTGCCGATGCTGACCTGACCATCAGGCCGGCGATGGCCGGGTCGAGCGCGTGACGCAAGCAGTGCCGGAAGCTGGCGGGGCGGACGATCAGCGGCGATCCGTGCGACCACATTGACATGCCGGCCAATGCGTGGCGGAACACGGCGAGCCTCATCATCACTTCGCTGGAGCGGTTGCGTCGATGCCTGTCCCGTTTGCCACCGCGCATCCAACCCCGGCTTCCCGTCCGCGTCGGCTCGGCCTGCCCCGATGCTAGATCAGCCTGTTTCCGCCAATCTTAATGAGCCGTTGCTTGCGGGTGCGTCGCGGAGTGCGATAACCTATCACTACGATATAGGACGTGACATATACTCACTAATCCTCGACCCTCTGCTTGTTTACAGTGCGGCATGCTGGCAAGCGGATGGCAGGCCTGCCGCTTCCCTTGAAGAAGCACAGTTGAACAAGTTGAACTACCATCTGGATGCAGCAGGCGTGTCGCAGGGCAGCCGTCTGCTCGACATCGGGTGTGGCTGGGGCGGCTTGATCCGGACGGCTTGCGATCACCGCAGGATTTCCCATGCGACAGGCCTGACCTTGAGCGAGGATCAATTTGACCATCTCAAGGGCTTGGCGCTTCCCGGGACCGACGTGCACCTGACGAGCTACGAACACTTCAAACCCAAGCAACCCTACGATGCCGTCATCAGCATCGGGGCCTTCGAACATTTCGTCAGGCCCGGGATGAGCCAGGCGCAGCGCCTCGGGATCTACGAGCAATTCTTCAACCAGGTCGCTCGTTGGCTCGCCCCCGGCGGAAGGCTTTCGTTGCAGACGATCTATTGGGCGGACGTCGATCGCGAATATGCCGACGCGATCGTCCCCTCGGACGTGTTCCCGGAGTCGGACCTTCCGTTCCTGGCCGAGATCTTCGAATCATCCCGCAGGTCGTTCGAACCGATCCACATGACGATTGGAACCGACGACTACATCCGGACGCTGATGGAATGGTTCAAGCGGCTGAAGGCCCGCAGGGCTTCGATAGAAGCTTTAGCTCCGGACCGTGAACTTTTCCGCTTCTTCGAAGATTACTTCCGGACGTCGATTGTCGGTTTTCGCAAACGCCGCATCGGCTTGTGCCGGGTGGCTTTCCGCCGCCTCGACCGTGTCAAGGCCGCCTGATGCGCAAGCCGGCCTTCGCGTCGAAGTGCGTTACGGGATAGAAGCCCGTCGTGGAACAGGCAACGGGCGCGCGTGACCGCTGGCAGGCTGCGGCCATCGGCTTTTGCGTCCGCATGCTGCGCTGGCTCAGCCCGATCACGGCATCCAACCTGGGCGGCTTCGTCGCCCGCACCGTTGGCCCATGGCTGCCCGTCTCCCGTGTCGCGCTCGACAACCTGGCTTTCGCCATGCCTGAGCTGACGGCCCGTTCGCGGGTGGAGGTGATGCGGGCCGTCTGGGACAACCTCGGGCGCACGTCGGCGGAACTGCCGCATCTTCGCGACCTGCACAGGACGGCCGATGGGCCGGGATGGGAGTGTGACGACGATTCCACGCTGATGGCGCTGAAGCACCGGCACGGACCGGCCATCCTGTTCACCGGCCATCTCGCCAACTGGGAGATCGGCTTCCCCGTCGCGGCCGCCCTTGGGCTGGACGTGTCGTGGTTCTACCGCCGAGCCTCGAACGGCTCCGTCGACCAGATCATCCAATCCATGCGGCGCGATGCCGTGGGCACGGACATACGGATGTTCGCGAAAGGCCGGGACGGCGCGAAGGCCGCCCTGAAGCATCTGCGCAATGGCGGGCTGCTCGGCATGATGGTCGACCAGAAGCTGAACGAGGGCATCGCGGTCCCTTTCTTCGGCAAGCCCGCCATGACAACCACGGCCGTGGCCACCTTCGCCCTGCGGTTCCGATGCCCCGTCATCCCGATCCACGTCGTGAGGCTTGGCCCGGCAAGGTTCAGCGTGGTCTGCGAACCACCCATGGAAATCCCCGACACGGGGGACAGCCAAACCGACATCCACACCATGACGGAGGCCGTCAACGCGACGCTCGAGCGTTGGATTCGCGAGCGGCCGGGGGCCTGGCTTTGGCTTCATCGGCGTTGGCCCAAACAGCCGTCCGCAGCGCTCGACGTGGTGGGAACTCGTTCAGGCCCGCCACGTGGCGATGGCGGCGGCTGATCGACTTCGCGTACAGACCCTCAATAGGACCGCGGCAGCCCCAGCACGTGCTCGGCCAGGAACGACAGGATGAGGTTGGTCGAGATCGGCGCCACCTGGTACAGCCGGGTCTCGCGGAACTTGCGCTCGATGTCGTATTCCTCGGCGAAGCCGAAACCGCCATGGGTCTGAATGCACACGTTGGCGGCCTCAAACGACGCGTCGGCGGCGAGCATTTTGGCCATGTTGGCCTCCGCCCCCGGGTTGGCGCCCGCCTCGTACAGCCGCAGGGCCTCATGCACCATCAGCTCGGCGGCTCGCATGTTGGCGTAGGCGCGGGCGATCGGGAACTGGATGCCCTGGTTGTGGCCGATCGGCCGGCCGAACACGGCGCGCTCCTTGGCATAGGCGGTGGAGCGTTCGGCGAACCACTTGGCGTCGCCGATGCACTCGGCCGCGATCAGGATGCGCTCGGCGTTCATGCCGGACAGGATGTGGCGGAAGCCGCACCCCTCCTCGCCGAGCAGGTTCTGCGCCGGGACCGCCATGTCGTCGAAGAACACCTCGCACGAGTTATGGTTCATCATGGTGCGGATCGGCCGGATCGTCAGCCCGCTCGCCTCGCGCATATCGACGATGAAGGTCGACAGCCCGTCGGTCTTCTTCGCCACCTGGTCGCGCGGCGTGGTGCGCGCCAGCAGCAGCATCAGGTCGGAATGCTCGGCGCGCGAAGTCCAGATCTTCTGGCCGTTGACGATGTAGCGGTCGCCCTCGCGCCGGGCGGTGGTGCGCAGCGCCGTGGTGTCGGTGCCGCTGGCCGGCTCCGTCACCCCGAACGCCTGCAGCCGCAGCTCTCCGGAGGCGATCTTCGGCAGGTACTGCTGCTTCTGCGCCTCACTGCCGTGCCGCAGGATGGTGCCCATGATGTACATCTGCGCGTGGCAGGCGCCGC
>CAXSFF010000479.1:0-3883 GCA_964236035.1 uncultured Acetobacteraceae bacterium | reverse complement strand
CGAACAGCTGGATCGGCGCGCCCGGCATCACCGTGCTGATGGCGTGCTTGTAGACGAGCTGGGTATGCCCGTCCCGGCGCAGCAGCACCGAGAAATTGTCGAACCAGGTGATGATGCCTTGCAGCTTCACGCCGTTGATCAGGAAGACGGTGACGGGCGCCTTGCCCTTGCGGACGTGGTTCAGGAACACGTCCTGAACGTTCTGCGATTCTTTGCTGGCCATGGCCAACTCCTTGTTGTTGTTCATTCAGTCAAGTCTAGGGGGTGCCACCCGTACGGGCACAAGCTCCCTGGGTGCGGGTGCAGCATAACCCTCCGATCCCGCCGTGCAAGCGTTAGGAGCGAGCGTTGACCCCGCCATGCGCGTGGCGCGTGAACAGCTCGAACAGCCGCCGGGTCACGGGGCCTGGCTTGCCGTCGCCGACGGGGACGCCGTCGAGGCTGGTGATCGGCTTCACGAAGCTGGTGGCGCTGGTCAGGAACACCTCGGGCGCCGCCCGCAGCTCCTCCAGGCTGAACCCGCGCTGCTCCGCCCTCAGCCCCGCCTCCGCCATCAGCGCGACCAGCGACCCGCGGGTGCAGCCGGGCAGGATGGCGTGGTCCAACTGCCGGGTCAGCGCCTGCCCGGCGGCGTCGACCATCCAGACGGTGGTGGACGCGCCCTCCGTCACCATGCCGTCGCGGTCGACCAGGATCGCCTCGTAGGCGCCCCGCTCCCGTGCGGCCTGCTTCGCCAGCACGTTCGGCAGCAGCGCGATCGACTTGATGTCGCACCGCGCCCAGCGCTCGTCCGGATGGGTGATCGCGGTGGCCGTCCAATTCGCCAGGTCGCGCGGGTAGGCCGGCGTGCGGCGAACCGTCACCACCAGGGCCGGTGCCGTGGATTTCGTCGGAAAGCCGTGGTCGCGACGAGCGACGCCGCGGGTGACCTGCATGTACAGCAGCCCGTCGCGCAGCCGGTTGCGGCGGGCGACCTCGTGCAGGACATGGCGCAAGGCGGGCCGGCCCATCGGCGCGGTGATGGCGATCTCGCCCAGCGACCGCTCCAGCCGCTGCATGTGGCGCTCCTCGTCGAGGAAGCGGCCATCGGCCATGTACAGCACCTCGTAGACGCCGTCAGCGAACTGGTAGCCGCGGTCCTCGACGTTAACGCTGGCCTCGGACTGCGGCAGGTAGCGCCCGTTCACGTAGGCGATGCGGCTCATCAGCTCACCCTGTCGTCGGAATTGACACCCAACTGCTTGAGCTTGCGGTGCAGAGCGCTGCGTTCCATGCCGACGAATCCGGCGGTGCGGCTGATGTTGCCGCCGAAGCGGACCAGTTGCGCCTGCAGGTACTGCGTCTCGAACAAATCCCGCGCCTCCCGCAGCGGCAGCGCCATGATGTCGGCGGTGGGGTCGAAGTTGAGCAGCGCCGGCGCCCCCTGCCCGATCTCCGGCGGCAGCATCTCGGCCCGGATCGCGTCGCTAGCGGTGCCCGGCGCCATGATCAGCAGCCAGTCCATCAGGTTGCGCAACTGCCGCACGTTGCCGGGCCAGTCGTACGCCTGCAGCGCCGCCAGCGTGTCGGCCGACAGCTCGCGGCACGGGATGCCGGAGTTCTCCGCCGACCGAGCGATGAAGGCGCGGGCTAGTTCGGGAATGTCCTCGCGCCGCTCCTTCAGGCTCGGCATCTTCAGCGGCACCACGGCGAGCCGGTAATACAGGTCCTCGCGGAACCGCCCGGCGAGGATCTCCGCTTGCAGGTCCTTGTTGGTGATCGCCAGCACGCGGACGTCCACCTTCACCCGGCTCGATCCGCCGAGTCGCTCGAACGTCTGGTCCTGCAAGGCGCGGACGATCTTGCCCTGCGTCTCCAGCGGCATGTCCGACACCTCGTCGAGCAGCAGCGTGCCGCCATGGGCGCGCTCCAGCACCCCGGCGCGGCGCGGGCTGGCCAAGGCGTCCGTGCCTGCCTCCACGCCGAACAACTCCTCCTCGAACCGCGCCGGGTTCAGCGTGGCGCAGTTCAGCGCGACGAACGGGCCGTCGGTGCGCCGCGACCGCGCGTGGACCATGCGCGCCGCCACCTCCTTGCCCGAGCCGGCCGGCCCCTGGATCAACACGCGCGACCCCGTCGGCGCCACCCGCTCGATGCTGCTGCGCAACCCGGCGACGGCGGCGCTGTCGCCGGTCAGCGACGTCTCCGCCCCGACGCGCAGCCGCAACTCGGCGTTCTCGCGCGCCAGCCGGGCGGCATCGAGCGCACGCCGCACCTGCAGCAGCAGCCGGTCGGACTGGAACGGCTTCTCGAAGAAATCATAGGCGCCGTGCTGGATCGCGGTGACCGCCATCTCGATGGTGCCGTGGCCCGAGATCATCACCACGGGGATCAGCGGGTCCTCGGTGTGGATCGTCCGCAAGATGCCCAGCCCGTCGAGCTTGGAGCCCTGCAGCCACACGTCGAGGATCACCATCGCTGGCCGCCGCGCCCGGAACGCCGCGATGGCGGTGTCCGAGTCGGCGGCCTGCCGCGTCTCGTAGCCTTCGTCTCGTAGGATGCCGTCGACCAGGAGCCGGATGTCGGGCTCGTCGTCGACGATCAGAATCTCATGCGCCATGCGTCGACTTCACCATGATGTCTGCTGTCGTCATCGGGAGGATCAGCGTCGCCACCGCGCCCGGTCCATCGGGCCGATCGTCCAGGCTGACCCGCCCCCCATGATCCTCCATGATCTTTTTGACAATGGCGAGACCAAGGCCGGTGCCTTTCGGCTTGTGCGTCACATAGGGTTCGGTCAGCCGATCGCGACCCTCCTGCGGCAACCCGAGGCCATCATCGGTGACGCTGACCTGCACCTCGGACCCGACGGCCGCGATCGCCACCCTGATGGCGCCGGCGCCCTGCCGCATCGTCACGGCGTCGGCCGCGTTCATCATCAGGTTGGTCAGCGCCTGCCCCAGCAGCCGCCGGTCGCACGCGACGACGGGGCCGCGCTCCGGCAGGTCCGTCGACCAGGCGATCTGCGGATGCGCGCCCTGTTGCAGCATCAGCACCTCGCGCACGATGCGGCCGAGGTCGGCGGGCGCGATCACCGGCTGCGGCATGCGGGCGAAGGCGCTGAACTCGTCCACCATGCGGCCGATGTCGCCGACATGGCGCACGATGGTGTCGGCGCACAGGACGAAAGTCTCCGGGTCGGAGGTGATCTCCTTGGTGAACCGCCGCTTCAGCCGTTCGGCGGCAAGCTGGATCGGGGTCAGCGGGTTCTTGATCTCGTGGGCGATGCGGCGGGCGACGTCGGACCAGGCCGCCTTGCGCTGCGCCGCCTGCAATTCGGTGATGTCGTCGAACGTCACCACGAAGCCGCCGACCGCCTCGCCGCGCATCTCCGTGCCGATTCGCACCAGCAGGATGCGGCGGTTCGACGGCGGCCCGACCTGCACCTCCGCCGTGTGCGGGCGATCGGGGCCGGAGCGCGCCTCGGCGAACAGCGCCGCGAACTCCGGCACCACGGCGTCCAGCGGCAGGCCGATCGCCGTCATCAGGTCCGATTGCATCAGCTCGCTCGCCGCCCGGTTGGGCAGGTCGACCCGGCCGTGCGCGTCCAGCCCGATCACCCCCGCCGACACGCCGGCCAGCACCGTCTCCGTGAAGCGGCGGCGCTCGTCGATCTGGCCATAGGCGTCCATCAGCTCGCTGCGCTGCGCAGCAAGCTGCCCCGTCATCCGGTTGAACGCGCGCGACAGCCCGGCGACCTCGTCGTCACTCTGCACCTCCGGCACCCGCACGGCGAGGTCGCCCGCCCGCACCCGCTCGGCCGCCTGGATCAGCCGCCCGACCGGGCGCGCGATCTGGTTGGCCAGCACCAGGCCGATCAGCACCGCCGCCGACAGCACCAGCA
>CAXSFF010000478.1:0-3888 GCA_964236035.1 uncultured Acetobacteraceae bacterium | reverse complement strand
ACCGCGAGCGGGTCAGGGCGCGCGAGCGGGCAGGCTGAGCAGCGGCCCGGACGCCGCCCTGATCAGTCCGGCAGCTTGCCGCCCGGCAGGCAGGGGCAGGCCAGGGGCGAAGCTCATCCGTGCGAATGCGCCGCATCTCTTGCCGTGCAGCGGGAGCATGCGGGCGCGCAGGCCCGCGCTGCGCCGCGCTGGTCTTTGGCTCCTTTCAGCGTTGCGATCCGGTTGCCTGGCCGGATCGGTTCGGCCTGCCCCCTATCGGTTCGAGGCCGGTTCCACTAGCCTCCATGCCAAGTGGGGAAGCTCAATCCTCGAACCGTTGGAGGGAAACACGATGGATCGTCGCAATTTCGTGGCCGGCGCTGCAGCCGCGGGCGGCTTGGCCCTGGCGCCGCAGCCCGTGCGGGCGCAGGCGGGCAAGAAGCCGGTCGTCGGCCTGGTGATGAAGTCGCTCGCCAACGAATTCTTCAAGGACATGCAGGAAGGCGCTGCGAAGCACGCGCAGCAGCGCGGCGACCTGACGCTGGTCGCAGTCGGCATCCAGTCCGAAACCGACATCGACGGCCAGATCGCCGCCATCGAGAACCTTATCGCGCAGAAGGTGGATGCAATCGTTATCGCTCCGGCCGACAGCCAGGCGCTGCTCCCGCCCGCGGCCCGGGCTGTCAAGGCCGGCATCAAGGTGGTCAACATCGACGTCGCCTTCGACCCGGCGGCGATGAAGAAGCGCGGCGTCGATATTGCCTTCGTGGGTCCGGACAACCGCGCCGGCGCCAAGCTGTCCGGCGACGCGCTGGCCAGCACCCTGGGCAGGGGCGGCAAGGTCGTCATCATCGAGGGCAACCCAGGCGCCGAGAACGGCGTGCAGCGCGCCCTCGGCTTCCGGGATGCCGTCGCGGCGGGCGGCCTCGTCCTGCTCGACAGCCGCACGGCGCATTGGGAGACCGAGGAGGCGAACACCGTGTTCACCAACATGCTGACCGCGCACGGGGACATTCAGGGCGTGATGGCGGCGAACGACTCGATGGCGCTGGGCGTCGTCAAGGCCATCGACAGCGCAGGCAAGCCCGGCAGGATCAAGGTCGTCAGCTTCGACAACATCCCGGCCCTCCAGCCGCTTCTCAAGAACGGCAAGGTGCTGGCGACGGTCGATCAGTTCGGCGCCCAACTGGCGGCCTTGGGCATTGACAACGCGATGGCAGAGATCGCCGGCCAGACGCTGACCGGATGGGTCAAGACGCCGGTCAAGCTTGTCACTGGGGCGCAGGGCTGAGGCGCCAGGGCTGAGACGAGCAAGCTGCGGCGGGTGTCATGCCTGCGATCCTTGAACTGGAAGGGCTGACCAAGCGGTTCCCCGGCGTCGTGGCGCTGGACCGGGTCGATCTTGATATCATCGACGGCGAGATGCACGCGCTGGCCGGGGAGAACGGCGCGGGGAAGTCGAGCCTGATCCGCCTGCTCGCCGGCATCCACCGCCCCGACGCCGGGCGGATGCTGCTGGCGGGCCAGCCCTACGCGCCGGCGCGGCCGTCCGATGCGATCAGCGCCGGCATCCGCGTGGTTCACCAGGAGTTCAACCTGCTGCCGGCGCTGTCGGTCGCGGAGAACCTGCTGTTCGAGCGGCTGCCCCGCCGCTTCGGCTTCGTGGACCGCCGCGCGCTCGACCGGAAGGCGGCGGCACTGCTCGCCCGCGTCGGGCTGGACGAGGTTTCGCCGGGGACTAAGGTGGAGCGGCTCGGCATCGCGCAGATGCAGTTGCTGGAGATCGCCCGTGCCCTGTCCAGGAGCGGCCGGGTGCTGGTACTGGACGAGCCGACGGCGACGCTGACGCCGCGGGAGGCCGGGCGGCTGTTCGAGCAGCTCCATACCCTCAAAACCGCCGGCATGACGATGATCTACGTCTCGCACCACCTCGGCGAGATTTTTTCCATGTGCGACCGGGTGACGGTGCTGCGCAACGGCGCAAAGGTCGGCACCTGGCGCACCGCCGACAGCAGCCCCGGCGAGCTGGTGCGACAGATGATCGGCCGCACCCTCGCTGCGCAGCCGCCACTGGCAGGCGCCGCGCTGGGGGGCGAGGCGCTGCGGGTCGAAGGCCTCCGCCCGCTTGCCGCCCCGCTGGGCGCCGGGTTGGATTTCAGCGTGCGCCACGGGGAAATACTGGGCCTGGCAGGGCTGGTCGGCGCGGGCCGGACCGAGACGGTGCGGGCCATCTTCGGGGCGGACCCCCGGCGCGGCGGGCGCATCCTGCGCGACGGCGTGCCGGTGGACATCCGCAACCCGCGCGACGCCACCCGGCACGGCATCTGCCTGCTGACGGAGAACCGCAAGGAGGAAGGGCTGGTGCTGCCGATGGCGACGCAGGTGAACGTGACGCTGGCCCGCCTGCGCCGGGTATCCCGGGCCGGCTTCCTGCGCCGGGGTGCGGAGCGGCAGGCCACGGTGCGCCTTGCCGGCGAACTGGCGATCCGGGTGAGCGGGCCGGAGCAGCCGGTGGTGCAGCTCTCTGGCGGCAACCAGCAGAAGGTGGTGCTGGCCAAGTGGCTGCTCGGCGACGAGGCGCCCGTGCTGATGCTGGACGAGCCGACCCGCGGCATCGACGTGGGCGCGAAATCTGAAATCTACGCCCTGCTGGGCCGGCTGGCCGCGCAGGGCCGTGCGATCATCGTCGTGTCCTCGGAACTGCCGGAGCTGATGCACCTGTGCGACCGCATCCGGGGGCTGACGCGCGGACGCATCGCCGGGGAGGTCGGCCGCGCGGCGTTCAGCGAGGAGCGCATCCTGTCCCTGGCCTACAGCCAATTCTTGCGGGCAGCCTGAGCCTTGTCCCAGCCCATGGTGCCGGCCGCTCCAGGCCGGGCAGGCGTCCTGGCCAGCCGGGCGCTGCGCGAGTCCGGCATCGGCCTGGCCCTGCTGGCGATGGTGGCGTTCTTCGCGGCGCTGGCGCCCCAGTTCACCACGCCCGAGAACGTCGCCAACATCCTGACCCAGATCACCATCAACCTGATCCTCGCCACCGGCATGACGTTCGCCATCCTAATCGGCGGAATCGACCTCTCGGTTGGTGCAGTGATGGCGCTGTGCGCCGTGGTGGCCGGGACGGTGCTCAAGCTCGACGCCCTGTCCGATCCGGCAGCCATCGGCCTCGGCATCCTCGCCAGCCTGGCCACGGGCATGGTTTGCGGCGGTCTGAACGGCTTCGTCTCCTCGTTCTGGGGCGTGCCGTCCTTCATCGTGACCCTGGGCATGCTCAACGTCGCCCGCGGCGCGGCGCTGGAGGTGACGAACGCGCGCACGATCTACGACTTCCCCGACGGCTTCACCGCGTTCGGCACCCAAAGCGCATTCGGCGTGCCGGTGATCTTCCTGCTGGCGCTGCTGCTGCTGGGCGTCGGCTGGATCGTGCTGACGCAGACGGTGTTCGGGCGGATGATCTATGCCATCGGCAACAACGAGGAGGCGGTGCGCCTGTCCGGCCACCGCCCGTTCGTCACCAAGCTGCTCGCCTTCACCGTCACCGGGCTGTGCGTCGGCATCGCGGCGGTCGTGTACATGGCGCGGCTGACCATCGCCAACCCGATCCTGGGCGTCGGCTTCGAGCTGAACGCCATCGCGGCCGTCATCATCGGCGGAACCAGCCTGTCCGGCGGGCGCGGCTCGCTGATCGGCACGCTGCTGGGGGCGGCGATCATCGGCGTGCTCGCCAACGGGCTGATCCTGATGGGCGTCACGGACTTCATCCGCCAGATCGTCACCGGGCTGGTGATCATCCTGGCGGTGGTGCTGGACTCCTACCGCGGCCGGCTTTCGCAGCCGTGACTGCTCCCGCAGCCGTAATCGTGGTGTTCGGCTCGCTCAACGCCGACCTGATCTTCTCCGTGGCGGCGCTGC
>CAXSFF010000477.1:0-3894 GCA_964236035.1 uncultured Acetobacteraceae bacterium | reverse complement strand
GTCACCGGGCCGATGCCGTGGAACCTGCCCACCGCAAGTGCCTCGACGAACGCCGGCCCCATGCGTGGCGGGATCACGAACAGCCCGTCCGGCTTGCGGTGGTCGGAGGCGAGCTTGGCCAGGAACTTGTTGTACGACACGCCAGCGGACGCCGTCAGCCCCGTTTCGGCGCGGATCGCAGCGCGGATCTCGGCGGCGATCGCCGTCGCCGAGCCGCGGTCGAGCAACGGCTCCGTCACGTCGAGATAGGCCTCGTCCAGCGACAACGGCTGGATCAGCGCCGTGTAGCGCGCGAACACGCCATGGATTTGCCGGGACACCGCCTTGTAGACGTCGAAGCGCGGCGGCACGAACACCAGCGCCGGGCATTGCCGCCGCGCGGTCACGGACGGCATGGCGGAGCGCACCCCGAAGCGCCGGGCCTCGTAGCTGGCGGCGGCCACCACGCCGCGCTCACGCGAGCCGCCGACGGCGACCGGCAGGCCGCGCAGGCCCGGGTCGTCGCGCTGCTCGACGGAGGCGTAGAACGCATCCATGTCGATGTGGATGATGCGCCGCCGCGATGGCTCCGAGTCGGTCGGGGTCATGCGGCGGACGCTATCACAAGGTTCATGCGCATGTGGCCATCGCCTCGTCCACCGGCTACGGGTGGACAAGGCTGGCGCAGCGTCCAGACGTTCAGGTCTTCGGCGTCAGCAGGCCTGGCGTCGTTCCCGTGGTCGTGGTCGTCGTCGTGGCCACACCTGGGATTTGCTCGATCTCCACCTCTTCCTTGCGGACGGTGTCGCGGACGGTCTCGACGCGGTCGACCGCCTCCTTGTGCAAGGCGACCTCCTCGACCACGCGCGCCGTCTTCGACACGACGAGCTCTTCCGCCGTCTCGGTCATCTCGATGGTCTTCTCGGTGAAGTTGGCATCCTTGAGCGCGCGCCCGTCCGTCACCGGGCGGCGGTCGAGGGTGACCTTCTCGCTGTGCAGGGTGACCTGCTCCTCGACTGGCGTCTCGACCACGTAGCGCCGGATGCGGGTGCCGCCGCGGTTCACCACCCGCTTGCCGACCTGGAGGCTTTCCTCGGCGAGCTGGATGGTGCCGCCTTCCTCGTTCAGGCCAGAACTTGATGCCGTGGCGCCGAGGACCGGCTTGTTGGTCGACAAGGCGGCCGATGCCTGTGCGCCAGCCGAAGCCGTGCTGCTCATGCCGTAGCCGGTGGCCCGCTCGTCGATGTCGATCGGGCTGTGGCGCTCCAGCATCCGCACGACGGCGTCGACGGTGTCCGCCGGCGCCTTGACGATCACGACAGAGGAGCCGGTATCCATGCTGCGGTCATAGACCCTGGCGTCGTTTGCGGTGTCGCCCCCGAACAGGCTGGACCAGAAGCCCTGTTCCCGCACCGGCTGGGCAGCGGTGGCGCCGGTGGCAGAAGTCCCGGTGTGGCGGCTGATGGCGGCTTCGGGAACATGGGCGGCGCGCAGTTCGGCGATGGCGGCCTCGGCATGGGCAGCGGTGTCATAGACGGCAACGATTGTCTCGTCGGGCATCGGCAGTTTCCTCTTGCGTGCGGCGGGGCGTTAATGCCTCCGACACCCTGACTCCCGTCGTCGGACGAAGTTCCATCGACGCCCGGCTCCGGGCGCCGACGGCCCTGGGCACTACCCGGCGACGAGCGGCGGCGGCGCCTCGGCCACGGGCAAGCCGAACTCGCCGGGCCGCCCGCCCGGGCTGGCCGCGGCAAGCGCCAGGCGCGCCAATGCCGGCAACGACCTCGACCCCGTCTTCTTCATGATCGACGCGCGGTGGTTCTCGACCGTGCGCTGGCTGATGCCAAGGTCCAAGGCGATGTTCTTGCTTGGATGGCCGGCCAGGACCAGGCCCATGATCTCGCGCTGCCGCGCCGTGAGGTCGGCGAGGTGCGCCTTGGCGCTGTCCCGCCAGATGGAGCGCTTGGCGGAGTCCCTCGATTGCTCGATGGCGTGCTCGATGCTGGCGAGAAGGTCAGGCGCCGCGATCGGCTTCTCGATGAAGTCGGACGCCCCTGCCCGCATGGCCTCGACGGCGATCGGCACATCGCTGTTGCCGGTGATCATGATGGCGGGCAGCAGGTCGCCGCCCGCGCGCAGCCGCCGCAGCAGCTCTAGCCCGTTCATCCCCGGCAGGTAGGCATCGATCAGCAGGCAGCCCTCGCGTCCGGGGCGGTACGCCTCCAGGAACGTCTCGCAGGTCGCATAGTCCTCGACCGCCTGCCCGTCCGCTTCCAGCAGGGCGCGGACCTCCCGGCGGATGTTGCTGTCGTCGTCGACCACGAAGACGGCGGGCCCCGCCGGGCGGCCAGGATCGGCCGGCCTGGGCTGCCGATGCGCCCTGGAGAGCGGCGGCAGCAGGCTCTGGATGGTCTGCGTGAGTTGGGCCAGCTTGACGGGCTTGTTGAAATGCAGGCACCCGCGGCTGGCGATGGCGCGCAGCGCA
Organism: uncultured Acetobacteraceae bacterium; assembly: GCA_964236035.1. Taxonomy (GTDB): domain Bacteria; phylum Pseudomonadota; class Alphaproteobacteria; order Acetobacterales; family Acetobacteraceae; genus CAXSFF01. The sequence goes on along the minus strand of CAXSFF010000477.1, from coordinate 1,430 downwards.
TCGGCCGAGATGTCGCCAGTCAGGATGATGCTCGGAACCTCCTGGCAAAGGTGTTCGCGCAGCCTGGCGACGGCGGCAAGCCCATCCATCCCGTTCGGCAGGTTGTAGTCCGACAGGATGACGTCCGGGCGGACGCCCCCCCCGGCCACCAGCGCCAGCGCCGCGACGCCGTCGCGCGCCGCCGCCACCTGGTGTCCCGCCTGCATGAGGAACTGGCCGAGCAGGTCCCGCACCTCGGGGTCGTCCTCCACCACCAGGACGACGCCCGTGCGAAGCGCCGCCGCCGCCGGCTGGCCGCCGTCGTCGAGCCCGGCATCCGTCCGCTGCACGGCGGCGGCAGGCGGAAGCCTGATCTCGATGGCGAAGACCGAACCCTTGCCGCGGCGGGAGCGGACGCGCACCCGGTGGTCCAACAGGTTGCCCAGCCGCTGGACGATGGACAAGCCAAGGCCAAGGCCGCGGCCCCGCTCGCGCGCCGCGTTGTCGAGCTGGTGGTACTCGTCGAAGATCGCCTCGAGCTGCCCGTCGGGGATGCCCACCCCCGTGTCCCAGACCTCGACGCTCAGCAGCCCGGCGACCCGGCGGCAGCCCAGCAGCACCTTGCCGCGCTGGGTGTACTTCAGCGCGTTCGACAGCAGGTTGCGCAGCATCTGCTCGAGCAGCACCGGGTCGGTGTGGACCAGCAGGCCGCAGCCGACCACGCGCAGCGACAGGTCCCGCGCCTGCGCGAGATAGCTGAACTCCTGCCGCATGCGGTCGAGCAGGTCGCCGATGCAGAACGTCTTCAGCCCCGGCTGCACGACGCCGGCCTCGATCTGGTTGATGTCGAGCAGGGTGTTCAGCATGCCCGACATGGCGCCCAGGGTGTCGTCGAGGCGAGCGACCAGCTTCTGGTTGTTCTCCCCCGCGACGCCCATCGCCAACAGGCCCTGCAGCAGGGCCAGCGTCTGCAGCGGCTGGCGCAGGTCGTGGCTTGCGGCGGCCAGGAAGCGCGACTTCGCCGTGTTCGCCAGGTCTGCCTCCTGCTTGGCGGTCTCCAGCGCCTTCGCGGCCTGCTTGCGTCTGGTGACGTCGTTGAAGGTGATGACGACGCCTTCCACCCCGTCGTCATGGGTGCGATAGGGCAGGATGCGGCGGCGGAACCACACGCCGCCGGCCGCCTCGATCTCGCGCTCGATCGGCGTCCGCGTTCGCAGGACCTCGCGTGCGTCGGACGGCAGCATGGCGTCGGCGGAAAGCGAATGCAGGTCGGTGAGCGGCCGCCCGATGTCGCCCTTGATGATGTTGAACAAGGACTTGGTCGCCGGCGTGAAGAACCGGATGTTGAAGCCCGTGTCCAGGAACAGCGTCGCCACGTCGGTGCTGTAGAGGATGTTCTGCAGGTCGTTGGAGGTGGTGCGCTGCTGCTCCAGGGCTTCCTGCAACTGGCT
>CAXSFF010000476.1:0-3898 GCA_964236035.1 uncultured Acetobacteraceae bacterium | reverse complement strand
GCCTCCGGTGCCGCAAGCCAGCGCCGCAGCCGCGGTCGTTGCGCAGCTGCGGGAGGGGGGACGGGCGCTGCTGGTCCCCGGCGGCTACCGCGAGGCGGTCGAGGGTGTCGCCGACCTGTGGGAAGCCCGGCACGCCGCGAACGCCCACGACCCGTCCTACCGCTTGGCCGTCGTCGCCGACCTGCCCGGCCCGGCGCGTGACGTGGCGCAGGCCATCCGCCGCCGCCGGCAGCAGCTGGGCCTGCTCGGCCCGGACCAGGTCTGCATCGATGCGGCCGACGGGGCGGGCGAGGACTTCGAGCTGCGGCTGGCGCCGGGCGACCGAGTGCGGCTGGGCCGTCACGCCAACGCGGACTGCGGCGACGGCGGCCGCGGGATCATCGGCCGGGACGGCTCGGTGGTGGAGCTGCTGCTGATCGAGGCCGCGGGCATCGCGGTCCGCAACCGGCAGGGGAGGACAGGGCGGGTAACGTGGCAGCGGCTGCGCGACGCGCGGAGCGGGCGCCTGCTGCTGGCCCATGCCGACGCGCTCGCCATCCGCGACGTGCGGGCCTGGAGTGCCGGCACGGAGCGCATTCTTGCCCTGCCGAGCGGCAGCGGGGGGCGGCGCCTGCCGGAGGCGCTGATCCGGTTTGGCCCGGATGCCGAGCTGTTCCTGCTGCTGTCCGAGGAGGTCGAGCGTGGCCAGCTCGCCGCAAGGGGGGAGTATGGGGCCGCGCCGGCAGACGCGGACACGCTTTGGGCCGAAGCGGCCGTCAATCTCGGGCGACCAGTGGGCGTCGAGGCGTTCACGGCGCTGCGCCGCTATGCAGCGGAGGCGCGGGTGTCGGCGGTCCGCGCCCAGCTCGCCACAGCGCATGTCTGGGAGCGGCGGCAGGCGGACGGGCTTGAACCGGCCACTCTGCAATGCGTGCTGCGGCGACACCGGGACGAGGCGGCGCTGCAGGGCTCGCCGGCCATCCAGGACTGGCTGGCGGGGTCCCTGGCGATCGGCCAGGTGGTCCATGCCGTCAATGCCGGGCTGGCAGACACCATCGTCCACGGCATTGCCGCCGCAGGCCAGTGCTTGCGCAAGGTCGCGGAGGCGCGTCGAGCCTCCCGACTGGCGCGGTCAACGCTGGCCCGGCACCTCCAGGGCCGGCAGGAGGAGGGCGTGGTCTTGGATGCCCTAAGGGCGCTGCGCCCTTCCACCGACGAAAGGGCCGGCGTGGCAGCGCTGATGACGGCCGCCACCCTCGGCATGCAGGTTGCGTGCAGCCGCGGCCTGGCCGGTGTGGGCCGGGCGCTCGCGGCGGGACGCGCGCAAAGATCGGGGCTGGCCGCCCAGGGCACGCTCAGCCTGCGCCTCCAGGTGTGGCAGGAGGCCGGGGCGGTCTTGGCCGTCATGGACGCGCTGCGTCCGTCAGCAGGGCTGGAGGCCACGCTGGCCGCGGCGGCTACTGGCGTGCAAGGCGGAGTCAACCGCGGCTTGGCCGGTGCGGGCTGCCTGGCTGCCCTGGTGCGTGGAAGAAGGATCGCCTGGCTGGCAAAGGCCACGTTGGGTCGAGGGTTCCAGGATGAGCGAGATACCGCGATGGTCCTGCCGGCCCTTGGAGCACTGAATGCTGCCGGCCAGCTTCGGGCTTCGGCGCTCGCCCCGTTGCCCGCTCTGGTCACCGGCCTGCAGGCGGCGACCGGCCAAGTCGGAAGCGGCGCGGGGCGCCACCTGGTTAACACCCTACGCGCGCGGCGGACAGCTTGGTTGGCGCGCGCCACGTTGCATACCCGGTTCTGGGATGAGCGCTGCGGCAGCGCCGTCCAGAGCATCCTGGTTCCTCCTGGGGCGGCCGCAACTGCGGCGCCCCTAACGGTGGCCTCAATGCGCGCCGTCACCATCGGCGTGCAGGAGTCGGTTGCCCTGGGCGTGATGGGAGCCAGCCGGCGCATGGCGGAGAAGCGTCGGTCGGAGCGTGCGGCGTGGCGCGTGCTGGCCATGCTGGGCCAGCATCTCGAGGGGCGGCGCGAGGAGGCCGGCATCCTGAAGGTGAGCGCAACCCTACGAGTCGATGCGCCGCGGCGCGCGCGGTCGCTGGAAGCGCTGGCGGGCACGATTCCGGCGATGCGGAGTGCCCTCATCGAGGCAGGCATCGTGTCCACGTTCCAGCTCCGGAAGGCCGCCGAGGTGGCCCGGGCGCGTCGGGCTGCCTGGGTGGCGCGGAGCGGCCTGGCCAGTCGGCTCCAGCAGCGGCAGGAGGAGGCCGCGATCCTCCGGGCTCTGGATACTCGGCGCCTGACGAAAGTGGGGAACGGCCTGGCGCCCGCGCGCATGGCCGTTGCCCAGGCTGCACAGGATGCGGCCGACCGCGGCGTGTCCGGCATTGGACCTGTCCTCGGAAGGCTGCGCGCGCGACGGAAAGCTGCAGCAGAGGCGGCGCGTGCGCAGGAAAGAGGCTCGCGCGCTCGCACCCCCCCGCGCCCGACCCGGGAGGAGGCGTTCGAGATCATGCTGGGCACCGTGCGCCAGGTTACTCGGCCTGGACCTGGGCGGCCAGACCTTGCCTGGTGGTGGCTCCCGGTTGGTGCGTCCACCAATCATCCAGTGGACGCGTTGGGTCGCTACCTGGCTGCCGTGCAGGTCGAGACCGCGTGCGAGGACGTGTCGCCGATGGGACGCGGCATGGCGGCGCGCGTAGAGGATATGGCCGCCATGCTGGTAAGCGCCCATGGGTTAGACGACTGGTTGCAAGCGATCACCCGCGCGACGGAGACCAGCGAGGCGATGCGCTTGCTGCGAGAGGCGAAGATCGAAGCGGAGGATGCTGGGCCAGGGCTGCTCGGACGCCTAGCCGGCCGGGTCCGGAGTGCCGCCGCTGCTGCTGCAACGGTTGCCGCGCCGATTCTGAAACAGGCCGGTGCCGCCGTAGCAGCCGAGGCGCGGGATATGGGCGTCGAGGGTGCGGCGATGGCCAGGGAGGTTGGGCCAGGGATCCGGAAGCTTGGAGGCAAGGCATTGTCAGCGCTGGCTGAGAGGCTGGCGCAGGAGCCGGAGCCGCCACAACTGGAACCCGGGCAGTTCATCGATCCGCAAACGGGACGGCTTTGCCGGCTGGTCCCAGTTCCCTCGGTGGACTTCGGTCGGTTTCGAGAGGACGCGCCTGAGAAGGAAGTCGCCCTTGCCCCGGAGATAAAGAAGCCGGCTCTGCCCGTCGCGGCGAAGCAGCGCGCACATAGTACGCCAGACGAGCCAGCCCCCTCTACACCTGCGCCCCGCCAGGCTGGCGGACCTAGGCCACGGAGACGTGGCAAAGGCGGGATAGGCGAGTAGCCTGGGGAGGATAGGCAACAGGAACAGCCGCCCCGGCCCAGAGTGTGTCGCCGTGCTGGGCATGCCATCCTACGGTGGTGCTTCAGTATGGCAAGGGAGTTGGCTCTCTACGCCGGTGATGCTCCTCAGTCCTGGGCCGCCGGCGTCTGCAGCCGCATCCCAGGCCTGCCGCCTCTCTCCTCGGGGATGAACTCGACGCCTGCGGCCTCAAAGGTGCGGCAGATGACTCCCAGGTTGGCCGGCATCATGCGGATCAGCCCGTTCTGCGCCCTTGGGGGTGGAGGCGGCCATGATGGGCCGGGCAGGGGGGCGGTGGGGTGGAGGTTGCGTCCGCTGTATTCTGCGGGACCGCACAACTTGGCGCCGAGATCGCGATCGTGGGTGTGAGCAGCAGGCTGGATATCAGTCAGCGGGCGCGCATGAAGAACTCCTTTGTCTTTGGAGATCCTCAGGCCAGCGGTTGCGAACGCGACAACTGGTTCTGGGAACGCGCGCGGCGTTGATGAGGTAGACGCCCCGCAGTAGCCGAACCACACTGGGCGCGCTGGCCCTGTGGCCCTTGTTCCTGGCTATCTACTATCTAGGACTGCCGTG
>CAXSFF010000475.1:0-3898 GCA_964236035.1 uncultured Acetobacteraceae bacterium | reverse complement strand
CGCCGTTCTCCGCCACCTGCAGCGCGCCCAGGATCGACAGCTGGATGTGGCCGCCCCGCACCATGGCGAAGCTGGCGGCGCTGTCGAAGAAGCTGGTGGTCGGCAGCACCGTCACCGTCTGCTTGCCGGCGTTGATCAGGTCGGCGTCCTCCTCGCCCTCGAGCGGGAACGGCCCCATGCCGAGCATGCCGTTCTCGCTTTGGAACTGGATGGAGATGCCGGGCGGGATGTGGTTCGCCACCAGCGTCGGGATGCCGATGCCGAGGTTGACGTAGAAGCCGTCCTCCAGCTCGCGCGCCGCACGGGCCGCCATTTGGTCGCGGGTCCAGGCCATGATGCGTTCTCCCTATATGTCCTTGGATTCAGGCGCGCTTGGTGACCGTGCGCTGCTCGATCCGCTTCTCCAGCCCCGGCACCGCCACCATGCGCTGCACGAAAATCCCGGGGGTGACGATATGGTCGGGGTCGAGCGCGCCGGGTTCGACCATCTCCTCGACCTGCGCCACGGTGATCGCCGCCGCCGTCGCCATGATCGGATTGAAGTTGCGCGCCGTCATCCGGTACACCAGGTTGCCCTCCGGATCGGCCTTCCAGGCGTGCACGACCGCCAGGTCCGCGAACAGCCCCAGCTCCATGATGTGGTCGCGGCCGTTGAAGTGCCGCGCTTCCTTGCCCTCGGCGATCAGCGTGCCGGCGCCGGTCGCGGTGAAGAAAGCGGGGATGCCCGCGCCGCCGGCCCGGATGCGCTCGGCCAGGGTGCCCTGCGGGTTGAACTCGATCTCCAGTTCGCCGGCCAGGTACTGCTTGGCGAAGGTGGCGTTCTCGCCGACGTACGAGCTGATCATCTTGCGTATCTGCCGCGTCACCAGCAACAGCCCCAACCCGGCATCGTCGATCCCGGCGTTGTTGGAGATCACCGTCAGGTCCTTGACGCCAGACTTGCGGATCGCCTCGATCAGCACGGACGGGATGCCGCACAGGCCGAAGCCGCCAGACATGATCGTCATGCCGTCCTTCAGGACGTCGGCCAACGCGCTCTCGGCATCGGCATACAGCTTATGGACCGCCATCGTTCCCTCCCTGGGCCACTTACGCTGCCACCGTCAGCGCCCGGCGGCAATCACCTAAGCAACACGCCCTGCTCGCGCAGGAAAGCAAGCAGCGGCAACAGCGGCAGGCCGAGGATGGCGCTGTGCTCGCCCTGCACGGCGCTGAACAGCTGGATGCCGAGTCCTTCCAGCCGGTAGCCGCCGACGCTGGACAGGCACGCTTCCCCCTCGGCCGCCAAGTAGGCGTCGATGAAGCCGTCGGACATGGCGCGCATGGTCAGTTCAGGGATTTCGACGTGCTGCCAAACCGGCACGCCGTCGCGCCGGCACACGACGGCCGTCGCCAGTGCATGCGTGCGGCCACGCAATGCCCGCAGGTGGTCCCCTGCCTCCGCCAAGTCGCGCGGCTTGTCGAACCAACGCCCGCCGCACACCAGGATTTGGTCGGCGCCGATGACGATGGCGTCGGCGTCCGATATTGCTGCGGCCTTGGCATCCGCCAGCGCCAAGGCGGCGTCCTGGGGCGAGGCGCCGGCGGCCTGCATGCGGCGCTTGATCGCGGCCTCGTCCACGCTGGCTGCCTGCACGGCAAAGCGGAGCATCGGCGACAGCGCGGCATCAAGCAGATCTCGCCTGGTCTTCGAGGCGCTCGCAAGGATCAGGGGCGCGGCATCAGCCATCGCGCGTCACCCCTCACCCAGGACGTCGGCCAACGCGCTCTCGGCATCGGCATACAGCTTATGGACCGCCATCGTTCCCTCCCTGGGCCACTTACGCTGCCACCGTCAGCGCCCGGCGGCAATCACCTAAGCAACACGCCCTGCTCGCGCAGGAAAGCAAGCAGCGGCAACAGCGGCAGGCCGAGGATGGCGCTGTGCTCGCCCTGCACGGCGCTGAACAGCTGGATGCCGAGTCCTTCCAGCCGGTAGCCGCCGACGCTGGACAGGCACGCTTCCCCCTCGGCCGCCAAGTAGGCGTCGATGAAGCCGTCGGACATGGCGCGCATGGTCAGTTCAGGGATTTCGACGTGCTGCCAAACCGGCACGCCGTCGCGCCGGCACACGACGGCCGTCGCCAGTGCATGCGTGCGGCCACGCAATGCCCGCAGGTGGTCCCCTGCCTCCGCCAAGTCGCGCGGCTTGTCGAACCAACGCCCGCCGCACACCAGGATTTGGTCGGCGCCGATGACGATGGCGTCGGCGTCCGATATTGCTGCGGCCTTGGCATCCGCCAGCGCCAAGGCGGCGTCCTGGGGCGAGGCGCCGGCGGCCTGCATGCGGCGCTTGATCGCGGCCTCGTCCACGCTGGCTGCCTGCACGGCAAAGCGGAGCATCGGCGACAGCGCGGCATCAAGCAGATCTCGCCTGGTCTTCGAGGCGCTCGCAAGGATCAGGGGCGCGGCATCAGCCATCGCGCGTCACCCCTCACCCCGGCCCTCTCCCGCAAGAGGAAAGGGAGCAGAAAGACTTCTCCTCCTCGCCTTGCGGGAGGAGGCCGGGAGGAGGGGTAGCCACGTCAGCCACCTGGCTTCAAACCCCCAAGGCCGCGTGCTTCGCCCTGTTGTGCCAAGCCTCCATCAGCTGCAGCACCGTCGCCGCCGTCTCCTCGATCGACCGCCGGGTCACGTCGATCACCGGCCAGCCGCGGCGGTTGCACAACCGGCGGGCCCACAGCAGCTCGTCCTTCACCATGTCCTGGTCGATGTACTCCACGCTGTCATGGCGCATCGGCCCGGCGTGCGCGATCATGCGCAGCCGGTGGCGGCGAATTTCGATCAGCGCCGCCACGTCCAAGGTCAGCCCGATCACCGGGCAGCGCGGCGCCTCCAGCCCGGGCGGGTCGGGCAGCCCGGGCACCAGCGGCACGTTGGCCGCCTTCACCCCGCGGTTCGCCAGGTAGAACGAGGTCGGCGTCTTCGAGCTGCGGGACACGCCGACCAGCACCACGTCCGCCTCCGCGATCCCAGCCTGCGCCTGACCATCGTCGTGGGCGAGCACGAAGTGCATGGCGTCGATGCGGCGGAAGTAATCCGCGTCCAACACGTACTGCCGCCCGGGCCGCGCCGCCGCCTGGCTGCCGATCTGCTCCTGCAGCATCGACAGCACGGGGTCGAGCACGTTGACCAGGGCAAGGCCTTGCCGCTCGCAGAACCCCTCCAACTCGGTGCGCAGGCCGCCGTCCAGCACGGTCGACAGCACGGGGCCGGGTTCCGCCTCGATGCCCTCGATGACCCGGTGCAGCTGGAACCGCGTGCGGATCAGGCTCCAGCGGTGATAGGTGATGTGGACTTCCTCGAACTGCGACACCGTCGCCCGCGCGATCGAGTTCAGCGTCTCGCCGGTGGCGTCGGAGACCAGGTGGAGGTTGAGGCGTTCGGTTGGCATGGGTGCGAGGATAACGGGGATAACGGCGTTCGCCAGGGGGGTCGGCGCATGACCCGCCGGGTGAGTGGGGATAACGGGTACACCTGGTTGTACACAGGGATGGATCGAGAGCCTGCTTTCCTCCGATGGGGATGAAACCAAAAAGCTGTTCGCGGACAACAGCTTGGCAGCCAAAATGGCTGTGGACGAAACGGTGGCCGGTTTGGTCGTACCTGTGTACCCCACTGTTCACAGGCCCTATCTACCCCTACAGACTCCTTAAGGATTCTTTCTATTATTAGACTGGTGGCATGACCAAGACATTGCTTCGGGTGCTGGCGGGCGAATCCGTCTGGCCGCCGCCGATCTGGCTGATGCGGCAGGCGGGGCGCTACCTGCCTGAATACCGCGCCATACGGGCCAAGGCCGGCGGCTTCATCGACCTGTGCATGGCGCCCGACTTCGCCACGGAAGTGACGCTGCAGC
>CAXSFF010000474.1:0-3906 GCA_964236035.1 uncultured Acetobacteraceae bacterium | reverse complement strand
GGCGCGCAACTTCGACACCCGCAAGAACGTGCTGAAATACGACGACGTGATGAACGCGCAGCGCCGCGAGGTCTACGACCAGCGGCGGCTGTTCATGAAGTCGGCCGACGTGTCGGAAACGGTGGCGCAGATGCGCGCCGAGGTGATCGACGCGATGGTCGCCCGCCGCATCCCGGCCAAGGCGTTCAGCGAGCAGTGGGAGAGCGCCGCGCTGGCCGAGGACGTGCGCCGTACGCTGCTGCTGGACTTGCCCGTCGCGGAGTGGGCGGCGGAGGACGGCATCGACGAGGAGGCGCTGCACGAGCGCATCACGGCGGCGTCGGACGCGCTGATGGCGGACAAGGCGGAGCGCTTCGGCCCCGACCTGATGCGGTTCATCGAGAAGTCGGTGCTGTTGCAGATGCTGGACGCCGTGTGGAAGGAGCACCTGCTGGCGCTCGACCAGTTGCGCCAGGGCATTGGCCTGCGGGCCTATGGGCAGAAAGACCCACTCAACGAGTACAAGAGTGAAGCATTCGCGCTGTTCAACAACATGCTGGACGACCTGAAGGAGCGGGTGACGTCGATGCTGTCGGGCATGCAACTGCAAGCCGAGGTGCCGCCGGAGCCGCCGCTGCCGCCGATGTTCGAGAACCACCCGGAGGCCGTGCTGGAGGGCGCGGATTTCAGCTTGGGCGGGCTCGGCAGCGGCGACCTGGCGACCTTGCCGGCGCGGCCTGCGACCCTGCTCGACCCGGCGGACCCGGCAACCTGGGTCAACACGCCGCGCAATGCGCTGTGCCCGTGCGGGTCGGGGAAGAAATACAAGCACTGCCACGGCCGGGTTTGAAGCCGCCCGGTTGCGGCGGCGACAAGTCGTTTCAGCGAGACTGAACGAACACCTGGAAGTGCTCGGTGCTTGCACCCATCAAGGCCGCGGCGCTGCCGATTTGCGGCGACCCGGCTACGTCGATGCCCTTGACATAAAGGTTGCGGTCGGTGGCAGGGGTGCCGCCCCATGCGTCGTTGAGGAACGACACTCCCACGTCGTGGGCGCCAGCGGAGAGCATCGCCCGCAGGCCGATGCCCTGGGATTGCCCTTGGCTGTTCAACGCCGTCGCCGTCCCGCTGCCAACTTGGGCGCCGTCTATGCTGACGGCGTAGTTCGCATCGCCTAGCCAGGCATCCTCCGCAAGGTGCAGCGTCAGGGCCGTCGCGGTCGGGCCGAGGAAAGTCATCTGCTGTGGCCCGGCGCCCATTTCGGTCAGCGCTGCACCCGGCAGCACCTGGCCGTCCAGCGATGCCGAGGTGACGTACAGGTTGCGGTCCGTGCTGGGGGTGCCAGCCCATAGGTCGTTGAGGAAGTCGATCGACACCACGTTCTGGGCGGCGTGGAACGCGCCGGCCACGTCGAACACCTGGGAGGTTGCCGCACCGTGCAAGGCCACCGCGGTCTGGATGCCACCCACTTGGGCGCCGTTCACGCTGATGGTGAATTGTGCGTCGCCCAGGTAGGCATCTTCTGAGACAGCCAAGGCCAGGATGTCCGGCCCGCTGCCGAGCGCCACCGCCGGCGTCGCCGTCACGATGGCGATGCCGGTGCTGGCGCCCGCCAGGAGCGGCACGCCCCCCGTCGTCAAGGCATTGCCGGCCACGTCGGTGACGGACGCGCCGTTCAGGGCCAGCCCCGTCACCAGGAGGTCGGCGCTGGATTGTCCGGCCGCGACCGTGGTTTTGAATGCGAGCGTGTTCGCCGTCGAGTGGGCGGCGTCGTAGGTGGCCGTCCCGCCCGTGCTCAAGGCAAGGCTGGGCGTACCCCCGCTGGTGGAGACGGCGACAGCCTCGCTGGTGGCGAGGACGAGGTTGATCGCCTGACCCTGGTGGGCCGAAGCCGACGAGGCCGTTGCGGCGATCGACGATACCACGGGCGCCGTCACGGCGATCACGACGGTCTTGACGGATGACGCGGCGGAGGCCTGCCCCGCCGGATTGGTCGCGACCGCGGTGAGGTTGTGCGCCCCGGCGGTCAGCGCCGGCGTGGTGATGGCCCAGTTGCCGGATGCGGTCGCCACGCTGGCGCCAAGTGCCACTTTGCCGTCGTACAACGTCACGGTCGCAGCAGCCATGGCGGTGCCGGCCACCGTAGGGGTCGCATCGTTCGTGACGGCGTCGGTGGCTGACCAGCCAGTGTCGCTGCCCGCGCTCAAGCCGGTGATCACGGGCGTCGTGCTGAACGAGAACTGCTGCGGCCCGCTTGACATCTCGGTCAGCGCAGCGCCGGCGATCGTCTGGCCGTCCAGCGACGCGGCTGTCACATACAGGTTGCGGTCCGTATCAGGGGTGCCGTCCCAGGCGTCGTTGAGGAAGCTGACCGTCACGGCGTGCTGGCCGGTGCCGAACTGCCCGGCAACGTCGAAGGCCTGCGAGGCGCCCGCACCGTGCAGCGCCATCGCCGTCTGGATGCCGCCTTGCTGAATGCCGTCCACGCTGATGGTGAACAGGGCGTTGCCCTTGTAGGCGTCCTCCGACACGCTCAACGCCAGCGTGTCCGGTCCGGCGCCGATCAAGGTGGGCAGTGCGGCTGCGGCGGTCATCGTTGGTGGCGCGGCCGGGTCGATTTCCACGACGAGCGCATGATCGGTGACCTGGAGCGTGACCTGGCCGACGTTGGCGTAGGTCGCGATGGGCGCTGTTCCGATCAACGGATCGAACACCTTCACCAACCCGGCGACCTGGCCAAGCGTGACCGTCACCGACGTCACGGGGGAGGCGATGCGGTTGACGCCGTCGTAGATCATCGGCTCCTGCCAGACCGCAAGGTCGAACGTGCCGTTGGACTTGGCGAACAGCATCGAGTTGCCGTAGGCGGGCAGGCTGGCGATATAGCTTTGGAAGATGCCGTAGCCGAACGCCGCCTGCAGGGCCGCCCGGTCGACGGGGGCGCTGTTCAGGCCGGTGACCGAATAGGCCAGCGTTCCCGGGACGAAGGTGGCGGCCGTGGCGCCGGGGTCGGCGAGGATCGCATTCAGGTTGTGGAGCGCGACGGCGGCTGGCTTCGGCGTGTTGTCGATGTTGAACAGGCCGAAATGCTGCTGGCTGTCCGTCATGGCCGGGTCGGGCTTCTCGTCCAGCAGTTCGTACAGGTAGACCTTGCTGGCGCCGTCATGGATCAGGTCGAGCACGTCGTTGAGCGTCTGCTTCGCCGCGATGTCCGCCGGCAGCTGGGACGTGTCGTATCCCGTCTCCGTCACGACGTACGGGGCGTTCGGCATGCCGCCCAGCCCGAGCGGCACGAACCACGAGTTCCACAGCTCGGGCGGGAAGTACTCGTTGTAGGTGTGGGTGTTGCCATAATCGGCGGTCGACGAGACGTTGCCCATCGCCTTGTAGAAGCTCGGGTTTTCCGAGCTGCCCGTGTAGTTGTACAGGCTGATGCCTGCGAGCTTGGGGTCCGCCTTGATCGCCGCGTAGAGCTGCGCCTGGAACTTCAAGGTGGCGGGAAGGTTGGCCGCGCTGACCTCGTTGAAGCCCTCGACCGAGTTGACGCCGCCGGGATCGTCCGCCTCGAACGTCTCCAGGTTGGCGATGTAGGCGGCGATGGTCTGGGCGGGAACCCCGTTGCCGAAGGTCCCGGCCACCATGTCGTCCTTGATGCCGGCCGCCATGAGCTGTTCGATCAGGCCGCCATGCGCGGTAACGTCGAGCCCGTCGCGAATCTGCGTCGCGCCCAGGTATTTCAGGTCGGAAAGGATGTTCTGGCCGCTGTTGTAGCCATAGGCCGTGTCGTAATAGGTGCTGTGCGTCCCAACGCCGATGCTGCTGGAGAAATCGGCGGCCCTCACTGCCTGAACAGTCTGGCAGGAGCGTGATCATCGGCGGCTGGAAAGATACGGGCTTCGTTCATGAACGAAGCCTGCGCCGATTACT
>CAXSFF010000473.1:0-3929 GCA_964236035.1 uncultured Acetobacteraceae bacterium | reverse complement strand
CGGCTGAGCGGGCGCGTGCTCAACCCGTTCGGCCTGTGGACCGCGCTGTGCCTCGCGGCCAGCGCCGTTTCCATGACCCTGCTCGCCGCCCGTCTCGGTGCCAGGAGCCTGGCCGCAGCGATCGCCGCCACAGCGTTCGGGCTGTGCGCGCCGGCGCTGCTCGCCCGCTGGGGGCAGACCACGCTGATGGCGCAGTTCGAGGTGACGCTCTCGCTCGCCTTCTACTTCGGCGCGGCGCGTGCGACCCCCGCCCTGCCGCGCCTGTTCTGGGCGGCCCCGCTGTGTGCGCTGGCGCTGTGGACCCACGCCTACCTGTTCGCGATGGTGGCCGTGGTCGTGGCCGCGGCCATTGCCCAGGCCATGCTGGACCGCAGGCTCAGGCCAGTGCCGGGGCTGTGCCTGGTGGCGGCGCTCGGCGTGCTGCTCGGCGCCCAGCTGACGCTGTCCGGGTACCTCGCGAGCACCGGCCCGCTGAGCGCTCCCGGGTTTGGCGTCGACTCGGCCAATCTCCTGTCGCCGCTCTTCCCCGACCGGGACCTTCTCGGAACCCTGCTCGGCCTGCCTCGCCTCGACGCGACCGGCGTCCAGGAGGAAGGCTACTGCTACCTCGGCGCCGGCGCTCTGCTGCTGCTCTGGCTCGCCCGGCGGTCGCTGGCCGGCCAGGCGCGGACCGCGATCGCGCGCCACCCGTGCCTGTCGGCGGCCCTGCTGGCCTGCGCCCTGTTCGCGGTGTCGAACGACGTCTTCCTCGGCAGGGTGCACGTCCTGCACGTGCCGCTGCCGTCGGCCGTCCTGAGGCTGGCCGGCGTGTTCCGTGCCGATGGCCGCTTCGTCTGGCCGGCGATGTACCTGACGATGGCGCTCTCCGTCGCCGGATGCGCCGCCTCGCGGCACGGGCGACGCGCCGCGGTGATCCTACTCGCCGCGGCGCTCCTGCAATGGGCCGACACCGCGCCACTGCGGGCCGAGGTCGAGCGCAGCCTGCACACCTTCGTGGAAAGCCCCGTGGACGCGGCGGCCTGGGAGGCCGCGATCTCGCGCCACAGCTTCGTCCGGGTGATGCCGGTGCTCGGCTGCTTCCGGAACTTCTCCCTCCCGCTGGGCAGGATCCTCACGCAGCTGCAGCTGATCGCCGGCCGCCTGAATGTCGCGACCAACAACGTGTACAGCGCCCGGCCCGGAAGCGACTGCCCGCTCGACGCCGGCACGCTGCAGCCGGGCGAGCTGCAGCTGCGCTGGCTCGGCGATCCCGCGCAGCCGCGGCCGGGGGCGGGGTCGCCGTGCACCACGGCCTACCAGGTTGCGGTGTGCAGCATGACGCTGGACGCCGCCGGCCGCGCGGCCCTGCTGCCGCGTGGTATCCTGAGATGAGGGCTGCGGCCCCGGGGAGTGACCTGGTAAGCAGGCAAGGTTGAGGCCCTTCCTTCAAGCATGGGCCTCAAACTCCGCCAAAGGCTGCCTTTGGAGGCCATTACTTGAAAGAGCCGGTCCAGGGGCGGCTCGCCCCTGGCGGGTCCCCGCCTTCAAGCAATGGGCAGAGCCCAGCCTTGCTTTCTTCCTGACAGGCCGTCGGCACCCCGGGACGCAACGCAGTGCTGCCACGTGCGGGGGTGGTTGTTCCGGGCTCACATTCCCAGTGTGATGCGGTGCAGCATCAGCCGGGCGCGACATCCTGTCGCCCCGCGCCCACGGAGTGCGATCCATGAGCCAGGTCCTGCCCCGGCCCATCACCGCGGAGGCGCTCGCCCCGCCCGAGTCGTACGCGCCGCGTGCCGCCGGCGTCGCCGGCCGCACCGTGTTCCCGGTGATCCTGGCGCTCGCGGCGTCGCACCTGCTCAACGACATGATCCAGGCGGTGTTGCCCGCGATCTACCCGCTGCTCAAAAGCAGCTACCGCCTGAGCTTCGCGCAGATCGGCGTGCTGACCCTCGCGTTCCAGATAACCGCCTCGTTGCTCCAGCCGCTGGTCGGGCTCTACACCGACCGTCGCCCGCTGCCGTACGCCCTGCCGTTCGGCATGGGCTTTACCCTGCTTGGCCTGCTGCTGCTCGCCGGCGCCGGCTCGTTCCCGGCGCTGCTCGCCGCTGCCGCCCTGGTCGGCGTCGGCTCGTCGATCTTTCACCCCGAGGCGTCGCGCATGGCCCGGCTGGCCTCGGGCGGACGGCACGGCTTGGCGCAGTCGATCTTCCAGGTGGGCGGCAATGCCGGGCAGGCGTTCGGACCACTCGCCGCCGCCTTCGTGGTGATCCCGCATGGTCAGGGCTCCATCTCCTGGTTCATGGCCGGGCCGTTGCTGGCCATTGGCCTGCTCGGCGCCTGCAGCGCCTGGTACAGCCGCCAGGCCCCACGCGGCTCGCGCCACGTCGTGGCGGTGCACTCAACCCTGGGCCCGCGCCGCGTGGCGATGGCGGTCGGCGTGCTGGTGATGTTGGTGTTTTCCAAGTACTTCTATCTCGCCAGCCTGACCAGCTACTACACGTTCTACCTGATCGCCCGCTTCCATCTCTCGGTGCAGGCGGCCCAGGTGCACCTGTTCGTGTTCCTCGCCGCCGTCGCCGCGGGCACGCTGGCGGGCGGCCCGATCGGCGACCGCGTCGGGCGCAGACGGGTGATCTGGGGCTCGATCCTGGGCGTGCTGCCGTTCACCCTGATGCTGCCGCACGCCTCGCTGGCCTGGACCTCGGTGCTTAGCGTGGTGATTGGGCTGATCCTCGCCTCGGCGTTTTCCGCGATCCTGCTCTACGCGCAGGACCTGCTGCCCGGGAAGGTCGGCTTGGTCGGCGGGCTGTTCTTTGGCCTCGCCTTCGGGCTTGGCGGCATCGGCGCTGCGGTGCTGGGCCTGCTGGCCGACTCCACGAGCATCGGCTTCGTCTATGCGTTGTGCGCTTGGCTGCCGGCGATCGGCTTGCTCGCCGTGCTGCTGCCGGACCTCGACGGGACGGCTGCCGCGACGGGAGGCAGCCAGCAAGATTGAGGCTCCTGTCTTCAAGTATGGGCCTCAAACTCCGCTAGAGGCAGGCTTTTAGGACCCGGTCCTTAAGTAAAGCTGGTCCAGGGGCGGGTCTGGGTGGAGCCGCCCGAAGGTTCCGATAGCCCGCCTGGACTGTTGGAATGGGCAGCGGAGGCAGAGCCCGGCGCTTCCTACAGCACGCAGTCGACGCTGCACGCCCGCTCCGCAGCGGGCTGAGGCGCAGGCCGCTTTTCCACGGGCGTCCCCGTCTGCTGGACGATCGCCGCCTCCAGCGTGATCCGGAAATCCTCCGCTGCCTGGTCCCAGGCGGCGGCGTCGGTCTCGCGGGCGAGGATCGCGGCGTGGAAGTGCTTGTGGGCCACGCCGTACGGCGTCTCGTGCTCGCCGATCCGGTCAAGGTAGCGGCCGATCGCGCAGGCGTGCGGGTCGTGGATCGAGGCCGGCAAGGTGAGGTTTATTGCCTGGTTCGACACCACCCGGAACGCGTCGGCAATCATCAGGTGCGCCGCGTACACCCCCAGCAGCGAGGTGGGCGTCCTCGTGCTCTTGACGACGGTGTGGCCCGCGAGCCAGTCCCGCAACGCCGCGACCGGCATCGGCCGGGCGATCGCATAGCCCTGCGCGGCGTCCACGCCGAGCACCTGCAGGGCGTTGACGATCTCCGCGGTCTCGGCGCCCTCCACCACCAGCCTCTTGCGCAGGCCGTTGGCCAGGGAAATCATGCTGGCCACGAACTGCAGGTCGTTGGGCTGCTGCAGCATGTTGCGCACGAAGGCCTGGTCGAGCTTGATCAAGTCCACGGGCAGCTCGCGCAGCCGCATCAGCGACGAGTACGCCGAGCCGACGTCGTCGAGGGCGATCTGCACCCCGTGGCTGCGCAACACGCGCAGTTCCGCCGCTGCTCGCTCGATGTTGAGGAACTGGTCGCCTTCCAGGATCTCGATCGTGATCCGGCCCG
>CAXSFF010000472.1:0-3938 GCA_964236035.1 uncultured Acetobacteraceae bacterium | reverse complement strand
GCAGCGTCTCCGCCGTCAGCACGTCGAGCGCGCTGAACGGCTCGTCCATCAGCAGCAGGTCCGGGTGCACCACCAGGGCGCGCGCCAAGCCGACGCGCTGGCGCATGCCGCCGGACAGCTCCTTCGGATAGGCGCTCTCGTAGCCGCCGAGGCCGATCAGGTCGATGGCGCCCTCCGCCCGCTTCTCCCGCTCCGCCCTCGCCACGCCGAGCGCCTCCAGGCCCAGCTCGACGTTCTCCTGCACGGTGAGCCAGGGGAACAGGGCGAAGCTCTGGAACACCATCGCGATCCCTTCCGCCGGCCCCGTCAACGCCTGGCCGCGCCAGCTCACGCTGCCGGAAGTGGGCGCCAGCAGGCCGGACACGATGCGCAGCAGGGTGGACTTGCCCGACCCGGAACGCCCCAGCAGGCCGACGATCTCGCCGGTGCGCAGCGTCAGGTCGACGTCGTCCAGCACGATCAGGTCGGCCGAGCTTTCCTTGTGGTACGATTGGCGGATGCCGCGGACCTCGACCAGGTTCGTGCTCGTGACGGCTGCGTCCATGGCATCGGTCCTCAGGAGAAGGTCAGGCGTCGCGCCGCGTAGCCATACATCGGCCGCCAGATCAGGCGGTTGAACATGATCACGAAACCGCTCATCACGACCACGCCAAGCACGATCTTGGCAGTGTCGCCGGCCTCCGTGGCCTGCGCGATATAGGCGCCAAGGCCGTGCGCGGCGAGCTTCTGGTCGCCCCAGCTCGCCACCTCCGCCACGATGGCGGCGTTCCAGGCGCCGCCAGACGCCGTGATCGCGCCCGTCACGTAGTACGAGAAGATCCCCGGCAGGATCACCCGGCGCCACCACAGGAAGCCGCCGATGCGAAAGTTGTTCGACACCTCCAGCAGGTCGCCGGGGAAGGCCGCGGCGCCGGCGATCACGTTGAACAGGATGTACCACTGCGTGCCCAGGATCATCAGCGGCGTCAGCCAGATGTCCGGGTTCAGCGTGTAGTGGACGATCGCCACCACGAAGATCGGGAAGAACAGGTTGGCCGGGAACGCCGCCAGGAACTGCGCCACCGGCTGCGCCCGCCGCGCCCATTTCGGCCGCAGCCCGAGCCAGACGCCGATCGGCACCCACAGCAGCGTCGCCAGCGTGATCAGCACCACCACCCGGACCATGGTGTAGACGCCGAGCAGCAGCGCCTGCCCCAGGTCGCCCCAGGCCAGCGTCGCCGACACGTAGGTGACGATCTGCCACAGCGCCGCCGCCACCCCAGCCAGCAGGACCCCCGTCCACATCATATCGCCCAGCCGCGACGGCGCGCGCCGGCCCGCCGCGGCGCGGGAGCCGCGGCGGGCCAGGCGCAGCCCGGTGAGGGCGACGAACATGGTCCCCAGGTGGTCCACCAGCCAGGACAGGAAGCGGGTCCGCCGCAGCAGCTTCAGCATCCAGGGGTCTTCCGCCTCCACCTGCGCCGTCATCTCGAAGCGGAACTTGGCGGACCAGGCGACCAAGGGGCGGAACAACAGTTGGTCGTAGGCGAGGATCACCACCAGCATGGCGACGATGGCGTAGCCGACCGCCGTGATGTCGCGCCGCTCCAGCGCCAATGCCACGTAGCTGCCGATCCCCGGCAGCTTCCAGGTGGTGTCGCCGACGCTGACCGCCTCGCTGGCGACCACGAAGAACCAGCCGCCCGACATCGACATCATGGTGTTCCACACCAGGCCGGGCATGGCGAACGGCACCTCCATGCGCCAGAACTTCTGCCAGTTCGACAGGCGGAAGGCATTGGCGGCCTCGACCAGGTCGGACGGCACCGTCTTGAGCGACTGGTACAGGCTGAACGCCATGTTCCACGCCTGGCTGGTGAAGATGGCGAAGATCGCCGCCAGCTCGGCGCCCAGCACGCGGCCGGGGAACAGGTTCATGAAGAACACCACGGTGAACGACAGGAAGCCGATGATCGGCACCGATTGCAGGATGTCGAGCACGGGCACCAGGATCTTGCCGGCGCGGCGGCTTTTGGCGGCCCAGGTGGCGTAGGTGAAGGTGAACAGCACCGAGCAGGCCAGCGCCGCGAACATGCGCATGGTGGTGCGCAGCGCGTAGCCGGGCAGGTACGCCGGGTCGAGGTGCATGGCGACCACCTCGGGCGCGGCAAGGGGCGCGAACGTCGCCCGCGCTCCGCTGACCACGGCGAACATCAGCCCGGCGATGCACAGGATGGCCGCGAGGTCGAACAGGTTGGGCAGCCGGCGCGCCGCGATGAAGGCCGGGAACTGGGTGCCGGATTGAATGCCGGACATGGGGCCTCCGTGGTTGGGATCGGTTGGACGCGCCGCTGACCGCCCCAATAGCCGGGCGGAGCGGATGTGTCACCACGGCATGCGGTGGCAGTTCGGTGACGCCGGCGCGAGGCGGTTGCGGGCGTCGGATCGACAGGCTTCTCCTCCCCCCTTGCCGGAGGAGGGGTAGCTACGCCAACCATCCCACGCGCGGCACCCCTCCCCTGATACCTCCCGGGCCATGGGTCGCAAACGGCGCATGACGACACTCAAACGATCTGATCCGTGGCAAGATCGCTGGCACCTTCCGCACCCGCGGCATTAGGACCGCCCTACGGCGGTCCAGCCGGCGCGCTCCCACGAAAAGGCATCCCATGAACACCACCCGCCGCACCCTCCTGGCCATCGTGCCCGTTGCCCTCGCCGGCTGCGCCGTCCCGGCCGGGAGTACGCTGGACGTGGCCCGCATCGCCACCGACGGCGAGGCCGTCGTCGCGGCGCTGCAAGCCATGCTGATGGCGCCTGCCGTCATCGTGCTGCTCGGCGCCGATGCCGCCGCCGCCGCCGCCGCGCTCGCCACGGCGCAGGCGGCGCTCGCCGGCCTGACGGCGGCCAGCGTCGCCGTCGCGGTCGACACCGCCGGGGTGCAGGCCTTGGCCGCCTCGTTGATCAAGGACGCGCAGGCCGTCATCGGCTTCGTGCAGGAAGCCTTGGCGAACGCATCCAGCAAGACCACCGCCACCATCCAGGACTATCTCGCGGCGGCGCAGGCGCTGCTGCCGTTCGTGGCGCTGGCGGCGGCCATCGCGCTGCCGCCCCCCGCCCCGTCAGCGGGCCGGGCGATGACGGAGACGCGTGCCCGCATCGCCGCGCACGGCGGCTGACCACGCGCCCTCGGCGGCGCTAGTGCTCGCGGTCGACGGTGAAGTCGGCCACCGCCATCAGCACGTCGCGCAGCTCGGAGGGCGGGAACGGCGCCAGCGCCTGCTTGGCCACGTCCACGAAGCGCCGGGCGCGGTCGAGCGTGGCGGTGATCGCGCCCCGGGAGCGCATCAGCCCGAGGGCATGCTCAAGGTCGAGATCATCCTGCCGCAGGCTCTCGATGGTCCGCGACCAGAACGCCCGCTCCTCCGTGCTGCCCGCCTGGTAGGCCACCAGCACGGGGAGCGTGATCTTGCCCTCGCGGAAGTCGTCGCCGACCGTCTTGCCGAGCATCGCCTCGTCGGCCACGTAGTCGAGGGCGTCGTCGACCAGCTGGAACGCCATGCCGAGGCTCTGGCCGTACTGGTCGAGCGCCATCTCCTCGGCGCGGGTCCGCTCCGCCACCACGGCGCCGACCCGGCAGGCGGCTGCGAACAGCGCCGCCGTCTTGCCGCCGACCACGTCCAGGTAGCGCTGCTCGGACGTCGACAGGTCGTTCTGCGTGGACAGTTGCAGCACCTCGCCCTCGGCGATGGTCGCCGCGGCGCGCGACAGGATCGCCAGCACCTCCAGCGAGCCGTCCTCCACCATCAGCTGGAAGGCGCGGGCGAACAGGAAGTCGCCCACCAGCACGGAGGCCTTGTTGCCGAAGATGGCGTTGGCGCTGGCCAGGCCACGGCGCAGCACGCTTTCGTCCACCACGTCGTCATGCAACAGGGTGGCGGTGTGGATGAACTCGACGC
>CAXSFF010000471.1:0-3945 GCA_964236035.1 uncultured Acetobacteraceae bacterium | reverse complement strand
GTCGATGGTGTCCTCGGCGAGCAGGCCGTACAACCCGTAATCCACCCGCGCCTTGGCCGCCGCCTGCTGCTTGAGCGCTAGCGCCGCGGGCGTGCCGGTGGGCGGGTCGGTGTTGGGCATCTCGAACACCGTGGTGACGCCGCCCATCGCCGCGGCGGCGGTGCCCGTATCCCAGTCCTCCTTGTAGGTGTAGCCCGGCTCGCGGAAATGCACGTGGGCGTCGATCGCGCCGGGCAGCACATGCAGGCCTGTGGCGTCGAGCACCTCGGCCGCCATGGGCATGGCGTCGTCGTCGCCGATCGCCAGGATGCGCCCATCCAGCACGGCGACGCTGGCGCGGAAGCTCGATGTCTCCGTCACCACGGTGCCGCCGCGGATGACTAGGTCGGCGGTCACAGCGCGGCCCAGCCGCCGTCGACCGGCAGGTCCGCGCCGGTGACCTGGCGCGACACGTCGGACGCCAGGAACAGGCACGCGTTGGCCACGTCCTCGTCCCCGGTGATGCGCCGCAGCGCGTAGTCTTCGGCATGGCGCGCCACCGCCTCGTCCTCGGAGATGCCGAGCCGCGCCGCCATCTCCGCCACCACCTTGGTGCGGAACCGCGGTCCCTCGACCATGCCGGGGGCGACGCAGTTGATGTTGACGTTGAACGGCCCCGCCTCCAGCGCCATCGACTTGGTGATGCCGCGCAGCCCCCATTTCGACGCCGAATACGCCATTCGCCCGGCCCGGCCGCGCATGCCGAAGGTGCCGCCGACGTTGACGATCTTGCCGTAGCGCCGCGCCGTCATCCCGGGCAGCACCGCCCGCATGGTGTTGAAGCACCCCGCCATGTTCAGCGTGACGATCTCGTCGAACTGCTCGCGCGTGGTCTCCCACCCCGTGCCGCCGACGGGGCCGGAGCCGCCTGCCACGTTGACCAGGATGTCGACCCGGCCGTAGCGCTGCTCCACCCCCGCCACCAGCTGTTCGACTGCCTGGGTGTCGGTCACGTCGCACTCCAGCGCCAGGGCGTCGACCCCGAAGGCGCGCGCCTGCTGCACCACGGGCGCGATCGCCGCCGTGTCGCGCCCGACCAGCGCCAGCGCCACGCCCTCCCGGGCGAAGCCGAGGCTGATCGCGGCGCCCATGCCCTTCGCCGGGCCGGTGATGAGCGCGATGCGGCCGCTTAATGCGAGGTCCACGCGGGTTGCTCCTTCGGGGATGGCCGACCCTGCCGAAGAAACCGCACCCGGTCTAGGCGTCCGCCGGGCCGGGGCCTATCGTCGGCGCCATGGATAACAAAGCACCTTCCATGGACATCGCATGACGAACCCGAACGCCGGGCGCACGCTGGCCTACTACGAGGATTTCGCGGTCGGCGACGTGTTCACGTCCGGCACCTACCGGATGGACAAGGCGCGGATGATCGCCTTCGCCGAGGAATACGACCCGCAGCCCGCCCACACCGATGAGGTGGCGGCGCTCGACAGCCAGTTCGGCCGCCTGGTCGCGAGCGGCTGGCACACGACGGCGGTGGCGATGCGCCTGATGATCACCGATGCGCTGCCGCCGCTCGCGGGCGGCGGCGTCGGCACCGGCGTGGAGAAGATCGTCTGGCCGCAGCCGGTGCTGCCCGGCGACGAGCTGCAAGTGCGGGTGGAGATCACCGGCGCTCGGGTCTCGCGCTCGCGGCCGGACCGGGGTTTAATGAGCGTGACGGCCTCGATGACCAAACAGGACGGCACGCCAGTACTCAGGATGGCGACCACGATGATGGTGTCCACCCGCCAGGGCTGATGGCGTCAGCCGAGTTGTCGTCAGCCGGGGCCGCGGACCACCACCGTGACGATCACGGCCTTGTCGGAAGGCTCGATGGTGGCGGTGAACTTGTCCGGGCCGACGTAGCCCGGCTCCGGCGTGTAGGAGACGGCGGCGCTGGTGCCGCCCAGGATCAGGCCGGCCTCGGCATGGCCGTGCGCGGGCCGCTCCGTGATCAGCGCCGCGTTCTGGAACCTGTCCAGCGCCGGGTTGAACAGGGTGAACTCGCAAGCCTGCCCGTTGCCGTCGACCGTCATGTCGGTGTTGGACGTGCCGAACGACACGATGAAGAAATCCTTCACATGGCACGGGCCGGTGACGGTCTGCGGCTGAGTCGGCCCGGCCGCGGCCAGCCCGGCGGCAGCCGCCAGCAACAGGAGGCAGCGGCCCGTTGCCTTGAACTGGGAAAACCGGCGCATCGGGACACTCCATAGGACGTTGCGCATATCGTGTCGGCCACGTCCACTTCATCCCCGCGCGGCTACAGCCGGCGTTCGCGGTTGAGCAACCGTCCGGACGCCCACCGCTGCAACTTGCGCGACGGCCCGAGCAGTTGCGCGACCGGCAGGTCGTAGATATAGAGCGCGATGCCGGCGGCGGCGAAGGCGTAGGTCCACCAGAACGCGCCGAACAGGATCGCCGGCAACGGGCCGATCGCGTGGTTCACGGCCGGGTCGTAGAGCATCACCAGCAGCATCGCGCTGTACGGCACGAATCCCAGCATTGCCAATTTAAGCATCGAAACTCTCCCAGGGTTTACCCACCCGTGTTTTGCGTTGTGACCGCTCGGCATTGTCATTGCCGAAGCGGGTTGAACAACATGGCATGGACCCATGGCCAGCGCACCCGCCATTGCGTCAGGGCTGGCATGCTTTATCGCTGGCCGCCCCGCTCCCGCGCCAGCAGCGCCCGCTTGCGTTCCACCCCCCAGCGGTATCCCGACAGCGCGCCATCCGTGCGCACCACCCGATGGCACGGGATCGCCACCGCCACGGGGTTGGCGCCGCACGCCTGCGCCACCGCCCGCGTCGCCTTCGGCTGGCCGATGCGGGCCGCCAGCTCGGCGTAGCTCGCGGTCGACCCGGCGGGGATGGCGCGCAACGCCTGCCAAACCCGATGCTGGAACGCCGTCCCGCGCACGTCGAGCGGCAGGCCGAGGCCGCGCCCCGGCTGCTCGACGAGGCCGACCGCCTGGGCGACCCAGCCCTCGAACGCCGGGCCGCCGGGAGACAGGCGCGCGTTGGCGAAGCGGTCTTGCAGGTCGCGCACCAGGCCGTCCGGGTCGTCGCCCAGCAGGATCGCGCACACTCCCCTATCCGTGGCCGCCACCAGGATCGCGCCGAGCGAGCACGCGCCGACCGCGAACCGGATGCCGGCGCCGCCGCCGCCCGCCGCGAACGCCGCCGGGGCCATGCCGAGCAGGCCGCCGGCAGCGGCATAGAACCGCCCGCTGGAGTTGAACCCGGCGTCGTACAGCGCCTCGGTGACGGTGCCGCCTGCGGTCAGCGCCTGCCGCACGCGACCGGCGCGGTGGGCCTCGGCGTAGGCCTTCGGCGTCACTCCCGTCGCCTGCCTGAACAGGCGGTGGAAGTGGAAGCGGCTCAGCCCCACGGCAGCGGCGAGATGATCGAGGCTGGGCGGCGTCGTGGCGGCCTCGATCGACCGGCACGCCTTGGCCACGGCGTCGGCGTGCCGCTCCCGCAACGCCATCTCATGCGGGCGGCAGCGGCGGCACGGGCGGAAGCCGGCCTGTTCCGCGGCGGCGCGGCTGGGATGGAACGCCACGTTCTCGCGCCGCGCCTGGCGGGAGGCGCAGTCGGGCCGGCAGTACACGCCGGTGGTGCGGACGGAATACCAGAACACGCCATCGGCTGCTGGGTCGCGTTGCTGGATGGCCCGCCAGCGGTCGGTTTCGGTCTCGAACATGGCGCGGCTCCCACGGGTCAGGCGGATTGTCGTAGGCGCACGCACCGCTGTCGGCACTCCGGTCCTTGCTCTCGAATCCGGCGCAGAAGTCTTGACAACGCGGCGCGCTCGCTCTTGATACCGGCTCCGTGTGCCCAGCTCTGGGTGCCCGGCCGTGCAGGGGTGTAGCTCAATTGGCTAGAGCGCCGGTCTCCAAAACCGGAGGTTGAGAGTTCGAGA
>CAXSFF010000470.1:0-3952 GCA_964236035.1 uncultured Acetobacteraceae bacterium | reverse complement strand
GGCCAGGGCGGCGGCTGCGTGCTGACGGCGCGCGACGGCGGCGGGTCGTGGTCGTCGCCGGCGTTCTACGGCATGGGTTCCGGCAGCTTCGGATTCCAGGCCGGGCTGGAGGACAGCGAGATCATGATGATGATCCTGACCGACCGCGGCCTGCGCGCGGTGATGGACGACCAGTTCAAGCTCGGCGCCGATGCCGGGGCCGTGTTCGTGCAGTGGGGCGGCGGGATCGAGGGTGCGACGACGGCGGCGGTGGGTGCCGACATCGTCGGCTTCACGCGGTCGCGCGGGCTGTTCGCCGGCATCTCGTTGTCCGGCAGCGTGCTGTCCAGCCGCAGCGCCTGGAACCGCGCCTATTACGGGCGGGAGGAGGCGGCGCAGCAGATCGTCATCTCGATGGACGCCAACAACCCGGGCGCGGCGCCGCTGCGCGAGGTGCTGGGCCGCTTTGGCAGCAACGCCACGGCAGCCCCGCCGGTGGCGGCCAACGAGTCATACCCGTCGGCGCAGGTGGCGCAGGCGCAGGTCCAGCCGGTGCAGTCGCAGCCGCTGCCGCCGCGCGGCGCCGTGCAGCGGCAATCGTTGCCCCCGCCGAACCCGAGACGCTACTGATCGGGCTTGCCGTTCCGATCTGCCGCGGGCGTGCCGTTGACGTGATCACCCTCGGCAAAGCCCGCCGGCTCGGCCGGGGAGGGCGCGGCCTCCTTCTTGCCCTTCGACGACTTGACCATCTGCGGCCCTGGCTGCGTCAACGCGATGGAGCGTGCGGCCGCAAGCTGCATCCGCAGGCTGTCGACCTCATGGCGCAACGCGTTGATCTCGCCCGCGTCGGGACGTTCCGCGGCGGGGGCTTGCTGATCCTTGGCATCCGCCGGCTGCGGCCCGGCCGCGAACGGCTCGTCGGCGTGCGGGCGCAGGAACGGCGTGAACATCGTCATCGCCCGCTCCATCATCGCCATGTTCTGCCGGCCGATGTCCTGCATGCCCGGCGGCAGGAAGTTGCCCATGGTCCGTTGCACGGCGGTGCGCATCTGCTCCTGTTGCAGGGCGAAGCTGCTCATCGCCTGGTCGAGGTAGCTGGGCACGAACTGCTGCAGGCTGTCGCCGTAGAACCCGATGATCTGCCGCAGGAACGTGGTCGGCAGCATCGCGCGGCCCTTGCTTTCCTCGTCGACGATGATCTGGGTCAGCACGCCGCGGGTGATGTCGTCGCCGGTCTTGGCGTCATACACCACGAAGTCGCGGCCATGGCGGATCATGTCGGCCAGGTTGTCGAGCGTGATGTAGCTGGAGCTTTCCGTGTTATAGAGCCGCCGGTTGGCATATTTCTTCACGACCACCGGAGTGGCAGCATCCTTGGTCTCGAGGCTGTCGATCTGCGGTCCTGACATTCGGTCCTCCATGTCCAGCCAATATAGCATGGCTCGGCCGCATGCCGTAGGGGCGCGGCGTCAGGGCAGGCCTGCGCTGGCGTGCAAGCTGGACGACGATGGTTCCTGAGGCCTATGAGGCGTTCAGAGAGGCCGACGCAATCCTATGGGGAAGCCATCGTGCCAGAGCCTAGCCTTGAGTTGCTGCAGACAATGATGCAACGCGCGCTCGACAGTCTTGAATTGCTGCGTGAGGACGTGAGCAACTTGCGTCGTCGTGTCGGTCGCATCGAGCACGCCATCAACGCCCTGCGTCGTGATCAGGTGGACTTTGCCCAAGCGGCCCGGCAGGACGCGACTGACCGGATCAGTGAGCGGCTGGCGCGGCTGGAGATGCCGCAATGAGTGGCCTGTGCACTTGCATCGATCACCGGGCAACGGCATGCCGTCATCTCCGCCGCGGATAGACCCACAGGACTGGATCACGTTGTGGCAGAGCGAGTTGGCGGCGATGGCGGTCGACCGGGAGTTCGCGGAAGCGATCACCGCCGGAGCCGAGGCCTGGAACGCGGCCGCCGCCGTGGCCTGGGCCGCGTTGCAGCCGCAGGAGCCTCATGACAAGCCTGCCCCCGCGGCCGGACCTGCCGGGCCCGATGCGCCGGCGGGGGCCACGGCCGCTGGCGCTGCACCTGGCGCCAAGCGAGCCCGCCGGACTGCCAAGCCCAAGCCAGCCTGAGGCAGGCCGAAGCCATCCCGACCCGGCCCTGATCGCCGGCATCGCCGCCTACCGCCGGCATCCCTACCAGCGCACCTTGCCTGATCCGCCGACCGCGTGGGGCGAGGGCGACAGCCGCGTGCTCGACTACGCCGAACCCGGCGCCACGGGGCCGCGCGTGCTGTTCGTGCCCAGCCTGATCAACCGTGCCAGCATCCTGGACCTGGCGCCGCAGCGCTCGCTGCTGCGGTTCATGGCCAGCCACGGCGTGCGGGCGGCATTGCTGGACTGGGGCTGGCCGGGCACCGCCGAGCGGCGCTTCAACCTGACCGACTACGTGGCCGGGCGGCTGGAGCGGGCGGTCGAGGCGATGGCCGACGCCGGCCCGATCGTGCTAGCCGGCTACTGCATGGGCGGCCTGCTGGCGCTGGCGGCGGCGCAGCGGCGGCCGGACCGGGTGCTGGCCCTGGCCCTGCTTGCGACCCCTTGGGACTTCCACGCCGCCGACTCCGAGATGGCGCAGCGCATGGCGATGCTGATGCCGCGACTGGAGCCGTCTCTGGCGGGCGGCACCCTGCCGGTCGATGCGCTGCAGACGTTGTTCGCCGCGGAAAGCATGGCGAGCATCGCGCGACGCTACCGGGCGTTCCCCGCGCTGGACCCGGCCAGCGAGGCGGCGGCCATGTTCGTGGCGCAGGAGGACTGGCTGGCCGACGGCGTGCCGCTGTCCGCCCCCGTGGCGCGCGATGTGCTGGATGGATGGTATGGCCGCAACGGCCCGGCGCGGGGCGAATGGCGGGTGGCGGGGCACCCGGTCGACCCGGGCGCGCTGCGCCTGCCGAGCTTCGTCGCCGTGCCGGGCCGCGACCGCATCGTGCCGCCGCAAAGCGCGCGGCCGCTGGCGGCGCTGCTGACCGGGTCGCAGCTGATCGAACCCGACACCGGGCATGTCGCGATGGTGGCGGGAGCCCGGGCGCAGACGCTGCTCTGGGTCCCGCTGCTGGGCTGGATACGATCCCTGGAACCGCTTATATAGCAGCCAACATCCAATAAACGTGAGGAACCCGCAGATCATGCCAACAGCCAGCAGCGACGACATCGTTATCGTATCCGCGGTCCGCACGGCGGTCGGCAGCTTCAACGGCGCATTCGCCAACACGCCTGCCCACGTGCTCGGCACGGTCGCGATCCAGGCGGCGCTGGCGCACGCCAAGCTGGACGGCTCCGACATCGACGAGGTGATCCTGGGCCAGGTGCTGACGGCGGCGCAGGGGCAGAACCCGGCGCGCAAGGCGGCGATCGACGCCGGCATTCCCGACGGCAAGACGGCGTTCGGCATCAACCAGGTGTGCGGCTCCGGCCTGCGCGCGGTGGCGCTCGGCGCCCAGCAGATTCGCACCGGCGAGAGCGCCATCGTGCTGGCCGGCGGCCAGGAGAGCATGAGCCTGGCGCCACACGCGGCCTACCTGCGCGCCGGCGTCAAGATGGGCGACATGCAGTTCGTCGACACCATGCTGCGCGACGGCCTGATCGACGCGTTCCAGGGCTACCACATGGGCACCACGGCGGAGAACGTCGCCAAGCACTACCAGATCACTCGCGAGCAGCAGGACGAGTTCGCCGCCGCGTCGCAGAACAAGGCGTCGGCGGCGCAGAAGTCCGGCCGCTTCGCCGACGAGATCGCCCCCGTGACCATCAAGGGCCGCAAGGGCGACACCGTGGTCAAGGACGACGAGTACATCCGCCACGATTCGACGCCCGAGCTGATGGCCAAGCTGCGCCCCGCGTTCCAGAAGGAGGGCGGCACGGTGACGGCGGGCAACGCCAGCGGCATCAACGACGGCGCCGCCGCCCTCGTGCTGATGACGGC
>CAXSFF010000469.1:0-3958 GCA_964236035.1 uncultured Acetobacteraceae bacterium | reverse complement strand
CCCCGGCGACTTCATCTTCGTGCCGCCCTACGTGCCGCACCAGGAGATCAACGCCAGCCCGTCCGAGGTGCTGGAATGCGTGCTGGTGCGCAGCGACAACGAGGCGGTGGTGGTCAACCTGGACATCGCCCCAGCCGAGTCGCCGCAAACGGTGCAGTGGGTCGACCCGATCCATCGGCGATCGCCATGACTGCGATCCGCCTGCTGGCGCGCGCCTGCGTCGTGGCGCTGGCATTGACCGGGTCGGCCGCCGCCCAGGACCGCCTGTTGAACGTGTCGTATGACGCGACCCGCGAGTTCTACCGCGACATCGGCAGCGCCTTCACGGCGTTCTGGCTCAAGCAGACCAACCGCCGCATCAGCATCCAGACCTCGCACGGCGGCTCCGGCGCGCAGGCGCGGGCGGTGCTGGAGGGATTGCCGGCCGACGTCGTCACCCTGGCGCTGGCGTCCGACATCGACGCGCTGGCCGCCCGTGGCCTGCTGGCGCCGAACTGGGCGGAGCGGCTGCCGGACCATGCGGTGCCGAACACCAGCACCATCGTGTTCCTGGTCCGCAGCAGCAACCCGAAGGCCATCCACGACTGGCCCGACCTCATCCGCCCCGGGGTTGCCGTCATCACGCCCAATCCCAAGACGTCCGGCGGCGCGCGCTGGGCCTATCTCGCCGCCTATGGCTGGGCGATGCGGCAGCCCGGCGGCTCCGACGCCACCGCCGAGGCCTACATGCGCACGCTGTTCGCCCACGTGCCCGTGCTGGACACGGGCTCGCGCGGCGCCACCACCACCTTCGCGCAACGCGGCACCGGCGACGTGCTGCTGTCGTGGGAGAGCGAGGCCATGCTCGCCGAGGACGAATTGGGGCAGGGCAAGTTCGAGAGCGTGTACCCCTCGCTCACCATCGTCGCCGAGCCGCCCGTCGCCGTCATCGACAGCGACGTCGACCGCAAGGGCACCCGGGCGGCGGCGGAGGCGTACCTGAAGTTCCTGTGGACGCCGGAGGCCCAGGCGACCGCCGTGCGCCACCACCTGCGCCCACGCGACGCCGAGCTTGCCGCGGCCAGCTTCCCCGCGATCAACAGCTTCACCATCGCCGACCTGGGCGGCTGGACGGCGGTGCAGAAGGCGCAGTTCGCCGACGGCGGGGTGTTCGACCGGATCACTGCCCGTTGAGCCTGGCATAATCGTGAAGCGCCCGCTGCCCGGCCTCAACCTGACCCTTGGACTGACCCTCATCTGGCTCACCCTGCTCGTGTTGATCCCGCTCGCCGCGCTGGCGCTGCGCCCGTGGGAGCTTGGCGTGGCCGGCGTCTGGCATGCGGTCACCGAGCCGCGCGCGCTCGCCGCGTTGCGGCTGTCGTTCGGCGCGGCGGCGGGGGCGGCGATGATCGACCTGCCGCTCGGGCTGCTGATCGCCTGGGTGCTGGTGCGCTACCGCTTCCCCGGCCGCGCGCTGGCCGACGCCATCGTGGACCTGCCGTTCGCGCTGCCGACCGCCGTCGCCGGCATCGCGCTGACCGCCCTGCTGGCGCCGAACGGCTGGGTCGGCGCCCCCCTGCACGCGGCCGGCATCGACGTGGCGTACAGCGTGCGCGGCATCATGGTGGCGCTGGTGTTCGTCGGCCTGCCGTTCATCGTCCGCGTGCTGCAGCCGGTGCTGCTCGACCTGCCCGGCGACGTGGAGGAGGCCGCCACCACGCTCGGCGCAACCCACTGGCAGACCTGGCGCATGGTGATCTTCCCCGCCCTGCTGCCGGCGCTGCTGACGGGGCTTGGCCTGGCGTTCGCCCGCGCGGTCGGCGAGTATGGCTCCGTCATCTTCATCGCCGGCAACCGCCCGATGATCAGCGAGATCGCGCCATTGCTGATCGTGACCAGGCTTGAGCAGTTCGACTACGCCGGCGCGTCCGCCCTCGCGATGGCGATGCTGGCGGTGTCGTTCGGCGTGCTGGGCACGTTGACGTTGATACAGCGGCGGCTGGCGCCATGACCCGGCCCCTGCTGATCGCCGCCGCGCTGCTGACGCTGGCGCTGCTGCTGGTTCTGCCGCTCGCCAGCGTGTTTGCCGAGGCGTTGTCGCAGGGGCTGCCCAGCGCGTGGGACGCCATCACCGACCCCGACGCCTTGTCGGCGATCCGGCTGACGGTGCTGGTCGCCGCCATCAGCGTGGCCGTCAACACGGTGGGCGGGCTGGCGGCGGCCTGGTGCATCGCCCGGTTCCGCTTCCCCGGCCGCGCCCTGCTGCTGACCTTGATCGAGGTGCCGTTCTCGATCTCGCCGATCATCTCCGGCCTCGTCTGGGTGCTGCTGTTCGGCGCCCAGGGCTGGTTCGGCGCCGCGTTGCAGCGGGCCGGCATCCAGGTGGTGTTCGCCGTGCCCGGCCTGGTGCTGGCGACCCTGCTGGTGACGTTCCCGTTCGTGGTGCGTCCGCTGATCCCGCTGATGGCGCGGCAAGGCGCCGACGAGGAGCTGGCGGCGCTGACCCTCGGCGCGTCGGGCTGGCAGGCGTTCCGCCTGGTGACGCTGCCCAACATCCGCTGGGCGCTGCTGCAAGGGGTGCTGATGTGCAATGCCCGCGCGATGGGCGAGTTCGGCGCCGTCTCCGTGGTGTCGGGCCATATCCGCGGCCAGACCAACACGGTGCCGCTGCACATCGAGGTGCTGTACAACGACTTCAACAGCTCCGCCGCCTTCGCCGTCGCCTGCGTGCTGTCGCTGCTTGGCCTGCTGACGCTCGGCGCCAAGCTGCTGCTCGACCGCCAGGGCGGCGCGTTCGTGCCAACATGAGCGAGCCGCTCGGTTCCGGTATCGAGTTGCGCGGGCTGACCAAGGGTTTCGGCGGCGGCGCCGTGCTGGACCACGTCGACATGTCGGTCGCCAAGGGCGAGTTCGTGGCGCTGCTCGGGCCGTCGGGCAGCGGCAAGACCACGCTGCTGCGCATCATTGCCGGGCTGGAGCAGGCGGATGCCGGCGCCGTGGTGATCGCCGGGTCGGAGATGGGCGGCGTCGCCCCCAACCGCCGCGGCATCGGCTTCGTGTTCCAGAGCTACGCGCTGTTCCGCCACATGAGCGTCGCCGCCAACATCGGCTTCGGCCTGCGCGTCCGCCCCCGCGCCACCCGGCCGCCGCGGGTGGAGATCGCCCGCCGGGTCGCCGAGCTGCTCGATCTCATCCAGTTGCCCGATGTCGGCGGGCGCCGGCCGGACCAGCTTTCGGGCGGCCAGCGGCAGCGCGTCGCCCTGGCCCGGGCGTTGGCGATCGAGCCGCAGGTGCTGCTGCTGGACGAGCCGTTCGGCGCGCTGGACACCCAGGTGCGCAAGGACCTGCGCCGCTGGCTGCGCGGCCTGCACGACCGGCTCGGCATGACCACGCTGTTCGTCACCCACGACCAGAACGAGGCGATGGAGCTGGCCGACCGCGTCGCCGTGATGCAGTCCGGCCGCCTGGCGCAGATGGCGACGCCGCGGGATTTGTATGCGATGCCCGCCACCGCCAACGTGTTCGCCTTCCTCGGCGACAGCCTGGCGTTCCCCTGCCAGACGACAGGCGGCACGGCGCACTTCGCCGACGGGCTGCCGCCGCTGCCCAGCGCCTGCGCGGACGGCCCGGCGCTGGCGATGGTGCGGCCCGGCGATGTCGGCCTCGCCGCGGACGGCCCGGCGACGCGGGTTTCAGTGCACGAGTCCGGCGCCACCAAGCGCGTCGAGCTGCGGCTCGGCGGCCGGCTGCTGGAGCTGTCGCTGGCGCTGGACCAGGTCGTTCCTGCGCCTGGATCGGCCTGCACGCTCGATCTCGGCCGGGCGATCATCTACCCGGACCTGCGATCCGAACCACGTTGATGGCCTGCTGCATCATCGTGGGAACTCGTGTGACGAAGCCAACTAATGAGCTTCGACTCTTCTCCCTTCCCCTTGCGGGAGGGGCTGGGGAGGGGTGGCCACGCGCAGGGTGGTTGGCG
>CAXSFF010000468.1:0-3963 GCA_964236035.1 uncultured Acetobacteraceae bacterium | reverse complement strand
CCGGGCCGGCCAAGGCCGCCACCTGCCGCATCAGCGCCTTGGCGTCCCAATCGAGCGGCCAGCCACGCCACAGCCGCAACCGCCCAGCCACCACGGTCGCCACCACTTGGTCGCGGTTGGCCAGGCGCACCAGCTCCCACCCCAGGTCCCAGGACGGCAGCATCTCCGGCACGTCGAGGTCGAGCAGCAGGTAGTCCGCAGCCAGCCCGGCCGCGATGGCGCCGGTGACCCCGCCGAGCCCGATCGCCTCGGCCCCGCCCGCGGTGGCGCGGTCAAGCCACAGCCAGCCGCCGCCAGTGGAAAAATCCCCCCGCCGGCAGGCCGAACGCCATGCGCTGGGTCGCCTCCGCCGCGTTCATCAGGTGGAACGCGTCGGAGCGGGTGCCGTCGGTGCCGAGGCCGAACCGCACCCCAAGCGCCGCCAGCAGCCCCGCGGGCGCGGCGGCGTTGCCCTTCCACCAGGTCGCCACGGGGTTGTAGGCGAACGCCGTGTCCGTGTCGCGCAGCGCCACGATCTCGTCCGGCGTCAGCATGGTGGCGTGGGCGAGCAGCGTCTGCGGCCCCAGCGCGCCGAGCGAGCGCAGCAACTGGATCGGCCGCTGCCCGCGCGCCACCAGCGAACGCTCGACGGCGGCCAGGTGCTCGTTGGCGTGGGTCTGGAAGATCACCCCCGCCTCGGCGCACAGGGCGGACACCTGTTGCAGCATGGCGTCCGAGGCGGCCTCCGGGATCGAGATGGCGAGCGAGGGCCGGATCAGGCCGTCATGCTCGAAGCGGGCGATGTGGGCGCGGGCGGCGGCCAGGATGCCGCTCCCGCCTTCGCCCCCGTCGTTGCAGATGGCGGCGAGCACGCAGCGCAACCCGGCCTCGCGCACGGCGGCGGCGATCGCGTCCGTCGCGCCGGCTGCGCGGGCGCCGGCGTCGACCACGGTGGTGAAGCCGCCGCGCAGGGCCTCCAGCGCAGCGAGCTTGGCGGCGAGATGGAGGCCCTCGGCGTCGAGGCTGCCCTCCAGCGGCACCCAGATGTGGCGGAAAATCTCGGACGGCTCGCCGAACGCCAGCGCCTTGCCGAACGACTGGCTGAGGTGGTGGTGCACGTCGATGAAGCCCGGCGTCAGCAGCGTGCGCGGCAACTCCAGCGGGGTGAGGTGCGGGTGCGCCGTCACGATGGCCTCCGCCGGGCCGACGGCGGTGAACACGCCTTCGGCAACGACTGCCGCATGACCGGGCACGGCGCCGGCACGCAGCATTATCTGCTCCGGCAGCAGCAGCACGTCGCCGGCAAGATCGGCGGGGGGCGAGCATCAGGTGCCTTCGTAGGCCGTGGCGTCGGCGGCCTGCGGGACCGGCTGGCCAAGATGGTGGAACAGGATGTTGAACAGCACGGCGGTCAGCGTGCCCATCGCCAGGCCGTTGCCCAGAATGATCTGCAACATGGTCGGGAAGCGGCCGTACAGCCCGGGCACCAGGATCGGCAGCAGCCCGATGGCCAGCGCGATCGCCACGGTGAACAGGTTGCCGGACTTGTGCAGGTCGACCCGGCGCAGGATGTCGACGTCCATGCCGCAGATGATGGCGAACACGATGATCGCCGTGCCGCCGACCACGGGCGCCGGGATGGCGTTGGCCAGTCGCGCCAACGGGGCAACCAGCGCCAGCACCACCAGCATGGCCCCGCACGCCGCCGTCACGTAGCGCGAGCGCACCCCCGTCGCCCGCACGATGCCGATGTTCTCGCCGCTGGTGATGATCAGCGCCGTGCCGAGGCAGCCGCCGACCAGCGACATCAGCGCGTCGCCCAGGATGGTGCGCGGCACGTCGCGCCCGCGGTCGACTGGGCGGCCGACCACCTCGCTGATGGCGACGGTCTGGCTGGTGGCCTCCGCCATCGAGATGATGCTGAACAGGACCATCGGCAGCGACGCCAGCAGGTCGAACTTCGGCCAGCCGAACGGGAACGCCGCCGGCAGGCTGAATACGGGGCCTGCGAGCACGGCGTCGAGGTGCAGCAGGCCGGACAAGGCTGCGACCAGCGTGCCGGCGACCAGGCCGAACATGACGGCGAGCTGCCCGAGCGTGCCGGGCAGCACGCGCACGAACAGCACGGTGAACAGGACGGTGGCCATGGCGAGGCCGAGGCCGGCCGGGTCGCCGAACGCCGGCGTGCCGGGCCGCCCGGCGATGACGCCGCCGTAGATCGCGATCAGGTTGACGCCCACCAGCAGCAGCATGGCGCCGATCACCAGCGGCGGGAAAAACCGCAGGCATCGCGCGAACACGGGCAGCACGAGCGCGTAGAACACGGCGGTGATCAGCACGGCGCCCGTGGCCGTCTGCACGTCGGTGAGCTTGGCGATGCTGAGGAAGATGAACACGGGGGCGCCGCCGGGCACCATCACGAACGGCAGCCGGGCGCCGAAGCGCCACAGCCCGAGCGATTGCAGCAAGGTGCCCAGCCCGCACGCCAGGATCGTGGCGCTGATCAGGTTCACGGTCAGCGCGGCGGGAAGGTCGAGCGCGCGGCTGATGACGAACACGGCGGTGATGGGGGAGGCGACCATCACCAGCAGGTGCTGCAAGCCGAACGCCAACAGGCGACGCGGCGGCAGCATGGCATCGACAGGGTGCACGTCCATCACGATACTCCTGGCCGATGTTGGCCAGGCAAGAATCAGGCCGCTGACGACTCCTCCTCGGCCAGCATCTCGCCCGGTGCCGGGGGGTCGATCTGCCAGGGCACGCTGATCACGGCGATGTCGGCGCCGCCCTCGCGCAACAGGGTGGCGCGCAGACGGCGCTCGCGGTGGGTGTGCAGCATCGCCTCCCACCAGCGGGCTTCGACCAGCTGCGGCAGCACCACAGCGATAGCCCGCCCGGGTTCGCGTTGCCGCAATCCCGCGATGGTGCGCAGCAGCGGCCCGGCCACGCTGCGATACGGCGACGACTCGATCAGCAGGCGCGGCGCCGGCAACCCCGCCTCCCGCGCCGGCTGCTCCACATAGCTGACCCAATCGCCGTGCATGCGGGATTGCTGCTCGACGGCGTCCGGCCCCATCAGGTCGATGCAGTGCAGCCCCATGATGTCCGGCGAGAGCCGGAAGGCGTAGGCGATGCCGCGGCGGCTGATCTGGTCCCAACGGGCCACGGGGATCACCACCCAGGGCGGCCGGTGGTCGTGCAGGGCAAGCCGCTGCTCGCCGCACGCCAGTTGGCGCTCGAACGCGGTGTAGTAGCGGTGCACCGCCAGCAGCAGGCCGAGCGTGGCCGGGATCACCACGACGGTCAGCCAGGCGCCCTCGGTGAACTTGGCGATGAGGATGATGGCCAGCGCCGCCCCCGTCGCGAGCGCGCCGACGCCGT
Organism: uncultured Acetobacteraceae bacterium; assembly: GCA_964236035.1. GTDB lineage: Bacteria > Pseudomonadota > Alphaproteobacteria > Acetobacterales > Acetobacteraceae > CAXSFF01. Next base: position 603 of record CAXSFF010000468.1, on the reverse strand, counting down.
TCACCCACAGCCGCCAGCGGTTGGCGCGGCCGACGCCTTGCCGGAGCCAGTGCACCGCCATGCCCGCCTGCGACAGGGTGAACGACAGGAAGGCGCCGACCGCGAACAGCGGGATCAGCCGGTCGGTGATGCCGTCGAACACCACCAGCAGCAGCCCCGCGCCGGCGGTGAGGAACACGATCCCCGCCGTGTAGACCAGGCGCCGGCCGGACAGCGCGAACGCCCGCGGCAGGTATCGGTCCGCCGCGACCTGGCGGCACAGCCGCGGGAAGCCGACGAAGCTGGTGTTGGCGGACAGGCACAGCACGCTCAGCACGCTGCCGATGGTGACATAGTACAGCCAGCCGCGCCCGTGCACGGCGGCCACCAATTGCGACAGCACGCTCTGATAGCCGGGCTGGGTCTCGTCCATCGCCATGATGCCGTAGACATGGGTGAGATAGGCGATGCCGAGCAGCAGCAGGCCCAGCACGGCGACGATCGCCGTCAGGGTGCCATGGGCGTAGCGGGCGCGCGGCTCCCTGAAGGCGCCGACGCCGTTGCTGACGGCCTCCACCCCGGTCATCGCCGTGCACCCGGCGGCGAACGCGCGCAGCAGCAGCC
>CAXSFF010000467.1:0-3966 GCA_964236035.1 uncultured Acetobacteraceae bacterium | reverse complement strand
GCATCAGGTGGGTCTTGCCGAGCCCGACGCCGCCGTAGAGGAACAGCGGGTTGAAGCCCGGGCTGGCCGGCTGCTCGGCGACCCGGCGGGCGCAGGCATAGGCGAACTCGTTGGGCTTGCCGACGATGAACGCCTCGAAGCTGAACCGCGCATCCAGCGTGCCGGCCAACTCGTTGCGCGGCTCGCCGCGGTCCTCGGAACGCGACGCGATGCTGGTCAGTGGCGAGAGGACGGCCGCCGGTTCGCACGCCACGCTCTCGGCCACCGGCGCGGCCGGCCCGGCCGCGACGGCGCCGACGGTGGCGGCGACGGTGGATTGGGGCGCCACCCGCAGGTCGACCCGGCGGACGGCGTGGTTCTCGTGCTGCCACAGCGCATGCAGCTTGTCGCCGTAATGGCCGCGCACCCAGTCGCGCAGGAACCGGGTCGGCAGGTAGACGGTGACCTCCTCGCCATCCACGCCGGCCAGCGTCATCTGCCGCAGCCAGGTGCGGTATTCGACATCGCCGACGTCCTGTTGCAGGCGGCCGCGGACCCGGGCCCACTGCGCCGCCAGATGTTCGGCCTGCTCGGCCGAGGCGAGCTCGCTCACGAGCCCTGGAACGTCGTAATCACCCTGGGAAACGCCGCCGCTCATCGCCATCACCTGCCTCAGATTCTGAATTGCGACGCCTGTCCCGCCGTGTGCGGCGAGGCCCGGACGTTCCCCCGAAGAAGGTGGCCGCGCAGTATCGGTGTAGACCACGGAAAGGTGAGACGCAATCCGAATCGACGGATGCCAAGTCAAAACTCAATATGATAAGTAATAAACTGAGTAATCAATGTGCTTCAGGCCGAAGCTGGCGGGCAGGCTCAGCAGGCGGCGTCGGCGGAACCGCGCGGGTTCCGCCACGGCACGCCGCAGCTCAGGACGTAGCTGCGGCTGGCAACGCCTTGACGCGCTTGGATAGCCGGGAAATCTTGCGCGCCACCGTGTTGGCATGGATCACGCCCTTGCCGGAAGCGCGCTGCATCTCCGGCTGCGCGGCCTTCAGCGCCGCGGCGGCCAGCGCCTTGTCGCCGCTGGCGAGTGCGGCTTCGACCTTCTTGACGAAGGTGCGCATACGCGAGCGGCGGGCGTTGTTGCGGAGGGTCCGGCGCTCGGTCTGTCGGATGCGCTTGCGCGCGGAAGCGGTGTTCGCCATCGGTTTGTTTGACTCGGGCCAGCGGTTGAACGAAGCGGCCGGGCGCCGTCGGCGGCCCGGGATGGTGGAGGGGCCGTGGTGTATGCATTGACCCTGGAGGAGTCAAGGCTGGTCGCCAGCAACGGCGCGCCTGGGCTTGACGGCAACGACCTTGCCGCGGCTTGTCGGCTGGCAATTGCCAACGGAGGGCGGCTCATGAGAATCCTGGTCGGCGCGCTTGCGGGCGCGCTGCTGCTGGCCGGCTGCGCGACACAGGTCGGCGACGCCTATCCGGTGCCGCCCCCGCTGCCGGCCGAGACCCGGCCACGGCCACCGGTGAGCGACAACACGCTAACCTGGCGTCCGGGCGATTGGGCGTTCGCGGGCGGTTCGTATCGGTATGAGGCAGGTGGCTGGGTGGATGCGGCCGGGCACGGCGGCACCTGGCAGTTCGGCCATTGGACGGGCACCCGCGGCCAGTATGTTTGGAGTCCAGGGCATTGGCTCTAGGGTCTTGTACCAACGGTATCGGACAACGACCTATCAGCTTGAAACCCGTCATTGCGAGCCGCCGCTTGGCAGTGTGGCAATCCAGGGCCGCGCGGCGGGTTTGCATCGCGCAACCCTAGGTTGCTTCGTCGCAATGACGGCTGAGAGGTCAGTCTTCAACGCCATTGGTATTAGGGTTTTGTTCAGGTTTCCCGCACATCATCGCGTGGGTTGCGACGAGCGGGGTTCATGAGCGGGATTTCAGGGGTTGGCGGCACTGCGCCCTCGAGTGGCAGTGGCTCGACAGCGCGTGCCGGGACCGCCGGCGGCAGCGCGTCCGGCTCCGCCACGACCACCAGCACCGTCACGCAGCCGGACGGCTCGACCGTCACGACAGTCACCTCGGCGGCGGGCGCCATCGTCTCCGTCACGGCGACGGCGGCCAGCAAAGGCGCCGGCAGCGTAGACTCCAGCGGGTTGCTCGATGTGACTGCCTGACAGCTACCGGGCCGTGGCGGCGAACCGCACCGCTTCCTCGGCGGCGCGGAACAGCGCGCGAGCCTTCTGCCGCGATTCCTCGTATTCGCCGGCTGGCGTGCTGTCCGCCACCACGCCGCCGCCGGCCTGCACGTGCATCACGCCGTCCTTCACCACGGCGGTGCGCAGCCCGATGCAGGTGTCCATGGTGCCATCCGGCGCGAAATAGCCGATGCAGCCGCCATACAGGCCGCGGCGCACCGGCTCCAGCTCCTCGATGATCTCCATGGCGCGGATTTTTGGCGCCCCCGTCAGCGTGCCCGCGGGGAACCCGGCGATCAACGCATCCAACGCGCCCAGCCCCTTCGCCAGGGTGCCCTCCACGTTGGAGCTGATGTGCATCACGTGGCTGAACCGCTCGATGATGAAGCTTTCGGTCACCCGCACGCTGCCGATCTCCGCCACCCGGCCCACGTCGTTGCGCGCCAGGTCGAGCAGCATCAGGTGCTCGGCGCGCTCCTTCGGGTCGGCCAGCAGCTCGGCCTCCAGCGCGGCGTCCTCCTCCGGCGTGGCGCCGCGCCGCCGGGTGCCGGCCAGCGGGCGGACGCTCACCGTATGGTCGCGCAGCCGCACCAGCACCTCGGGGCTGCTGCCGACGATGCAGAAGCCGCCGAGGTCGAGGAAGAACAGGAACGGCGCCGGGTTGATGCGGCGCAGCGCCCGGTACAGCGCGAACGGCGGCAGCCCGAACGGCGCGGAAAACCGCTGGCTGGGGACGGCCTGGAAGATGTCGCCGGCGACAATGTACTCCTGCATGCGCGCGCACATCGCCTCGAACTGCTCGCGCGGCATGTTGGACACGGGGTCGGGCGGCGGCAGCGCCACGGGCGGGGCGGCACGCGGCAACGGCCGGCCCAGCGCCGCCTGGGCGTCGGCGATGCGTCCGCGTGCGTCGGCCCACGCCTGCTCGGCCGAGACGCCGGGCTGCGGGAACACGGGGGCGGCGAAGGTCAGCTCGTCGCGCACCGTGTCGAACACGGCGAACAATGTCGGCCGCATCAGGATCGCCTCGGGCAGGCCGAGCGGGTCGCCGTTCTTCGCCGGCAGCCGCTCCATCAGCCGCACCATGTCGTAGCCGAGATAGCCGAACAGCCCGCCGCACATCGGCGGCACGCCCGGCGGCAGCACCAGCTTCGTCTCCGCCAGCAACGCGCGCAGGCTGTCGAGCGCCGGCCGCTCGTCCACCGCGAAGGCATGCGGGGCGGCGAGCGCGTGGCGGTTCAATTCGGCCCGCCCGTTGCGGCAGCGCCACACCAGGTCGGGCGCCAGGCCGATGATCGAGTAGCGCCCGCGGGCGGCGCCGCCCTCGACGCTCTCCAGCAGGAAGGCGTTCGGCTGGCCATGGCCAAGCTTGAGGAACACGGCCACCGGCGTCTCCAGGTCCGCAACGTCGACGGCGGACACCAGGGCGCCCTGCCCGGCGGCATAGGCCGCGGCGAACTCCGGCGTCATTCCCAAAGGGCCACCGGTCATGGCTGCACCGCGCCCTCGAACAGGGTGCCGTTGACCGTGACCTTCTCGCGGTCCCGCAACGCCCCCGCCATCGTGGTTTCGATGTCGTCGCTCATGGCGCCGGCCAGGCGGGTGCGGACCTGGTCCAGCGCCGTGGCGTTGGCCGCCGGGTCGGGCCGGTCGATCGCGGCCAGGCTCACGACGTAGAAGCCGTCGCCGCCCTCGACCATGGTGCCCTGACCGGGCTGCAACGAGAACAGCGGCTGCACCAGCTCGGCCGGCACGTCCGCCGGCGGCGCGCCGCGGCCGATCGCCGGGGTGCGGC
>CAXSFF010000466.1:0-3967 GCA_964236035.1 uncultured Acetobacteraceae bacterium | reverse complement strand
ACACGGCAGCGGCGGCGGCGAGCAGGGCCGACACCCGTTCGTGCCCCCGCCGGAGCCGCGGCACCCGGGCCGCCGCACGGCCGCTTGCATCTTGTGAGGATTGGCTCATATTCGGAAGTATGAGGACATCCTCATGTCTTATCGCCGCCGCATGCCCCTGTGCAACGGGGATCGCCCTCCCGGAGAACGCCATGCCCGCCCTGGACGTCGCCCGCACCGCGCTGGTGATGATAGACCTGCAGAACTGGACCTTGGGGATGCCGGTTTCGCCCCACGCCGCCGATGCAGTGGTCGGCAACGCCGTGACGCTTGCTCAAGCCATCCGCGCCGCAGGCGGGGTGGTCGTGCTGACCCAGGCCGCGTTCTCGCCGGGTTACGCCGACATGCTTCGGGTGCCGGTGGACATGACCCTGAACGTGCCGGAGGGCGGCATCCCGCCCCAGGCGCTGGCGTTCCGGGCCGAGGTGGAGGCGCTGCCTGCCGAGGTGGTCATCACCAAGCGGCAATGGAGCGCGTTCCACGGCACCGAGCTGGACCTACAACTGCGCCGCCGCGGCGTCACGACGGTGGTAGTCGGAGGCGTGATGACCAACTTCGGCGTTGAGGGTACCGCCCGCGATGCGTGGCAGCACAACTACGCCGTGGTCGTGGCGGAGGACGCCTGCTCCAGCCTGGGCGCGGGCATGCACCGCTTCGCCATCGAGCGCATCCTGCCACGGTTGGCGCGGGTGCGGTCCAGCGCGGCCATCGTCGCGGCGTGCGGCGGCGGCGAACTCTGATTGGCCGAGGTCACGCCCACTCTATAGCGCGACCCCGGACAACTGGCTGTCCGTCAAACGAACCCTGCCGGACAGTTGGGCACTGGTCTTTTCGTTGGGCGCTGCGCCCTTGAAGCGCCCACACCTGCTTCTCAGCCCCGGAAGAACACCACGGTCACGAGTGCGAAGGTGGGCAGCAGCACGGCGCAGGACCAGGCCATGTAGCCGAGGAAGGACGGCATGCGGATGCCGCGCTCGCTGGCGATGGACCGGACCATGAAGTTGGGCGCGTTGCCGATGTAGGTCATGGCGCCCATGAACACCGAGCCGGCCGAGATCGCGAGCAGCGTGTGCCACAGCGGCCCCATGAGCGCCTGCGGGTCGCCGCCGGCCATGTTGAAGAACATGAGGTAGGTCGGCGCGTTGTCCAGGAACGACGACAGCAGGCCCGTCATCCAGAAGTAGGCGGTGTTGTCCGGCAGCCCGTCCGCCCCGGTCGCCAGCGCCACAAGGGGCGCCAGCGCGCCCAAGCTGCCGGCCCTGAGGATGGCGAGCACCGGCAGAATGGTCAGGAAGATGCCGGCGAACAGGTAGACCACCTCCAGGATCGGCTCCCAGGTGAAAGCGTTCTCGATCCGCACCCGCCGCGCCGTGGTAGCCCAGGACAGGCCGGCCAGCGCCAGCAGCGTCCCGTCCCGCACCAGGCTTTGCAGAGGCATCTCGATGCGCCAGACGTGTAGGTCAACGCCGGGCTTCCACACCCCGCTCAGCAGCACGGCCCCCACGGCTGCGGCGAGGTAGAACAGGTTGTGCAGGCTCCGGAAGCCGATCCGCAGCGGCCCGATCTGGCGCGGCCCGCCGTCCCGCGCCCACGCCCGGCGGTCGAGGACGTAGAACGTGCCGAGCAGGACGGCGCTGCCCAGCAGCATGGGGCCGATCATGTGCGTGAACGTCCAGCCGAACGCGACGCCTTGCAGGAAGCCCAAGAACAGCGGGGGGTCACCCAAGGGCGTGAGCGAGCCGCCGATGTTGGCGACCAGGAAAATGAAGAATACCAGCACGTGGGCGTTGTGGCGGCGCTTGAGGTTGGCCTGGATCAAGGGCCGGACCAGCAGCATGGCGGCGCCGGTCGTGCCGGTGACGCTGGCGAGCGCCGCGCCGAACGCGAGTAGCCCCGTGTTGACGGCCGGGGTGCCGACCATGTTGCTGCGGACGCGGATGCCGCCGGAGATGACGAACAAGGCGAACAGCAGGATGACAAAGGGCAGGTACTCCAGCAGGCCAGTGTGCAGCACCTCGCCGGCCGCGAGCGCGACGCCATAGGTTGCGGCGAACGGCAGCAGGAACAGCAGCGCCCAGGCTGCCGCGACCTTGCCGAAATGCTGGTGCCAGAAGCGCGGCGAGACCTGCGGCAGCACCGCGACCGAGAGCAGCAGCCCGGCGAAGGGCAGCGCCCACCAGAGGCCCAGGGTTGAGCCGTCGGGGGCCGGTGCGCCTTCGGCAGCGCAGGCCGGTCCGCGCCGCCAATTCCAAGTTGCCAGGGTCAGCCCCACTCGTGCCAGTTGCCTGGCATCCCGTAGAGATAGGCAGAGTTGCGCGGAAGCCTTGTGGTCTTCGGTGGTGCCGGACGGCTACACCGTATGACCCATGCGCATTCCCTCTCCTGGCCATCGCCGTCGCCGGCAGGCCCGTGTCCTTTCCCTGCGCTGGCAGCGCCGGGCGGTGTTCGTGCTCGGCGGAGGCGTGGTCGGCGTGGCAGCCGTGCTGCTGGCCCTGGCTGCCGACTGGGCCGGGGAGGCGTTCCAGGCCGTTGCCGGCCGGACGCCGTTGGCCGTGCTCGTGCTGACGCCCCTGGGCTTTGCGGCGTCGTGCTGGCTGTCTCGGCGCTACTTCCCGAACTCCGGCGGCAGCGGCATCCCGCAGGTCATCGCGGCGCGGCAGCTGCACGGCCTGGCGGCGCGCGAGCGCCTGGTGTCGCTGCGGGTCGCCGCGGGCAAGATGGCCCTGCTGCTGCTGGGGCTGCTGTGCGGCGCGTCCATCGGGCGCGAGGGACCGACCGTGCAGGTCGGCGCGTCCATCATGTTCGCCATCGGGCGGCTGTCGCCGCGGCGGCAGCCCGGCCTGCTCCTGGCAGGCGCCAGCGCCGGCGTGGCGGCTGCGTTCAACACGCCGCTGGCCGGCATCGTGTTCGGGATCGAGGAGATGAGCCGTTCGTTCGAGGCGCGCACGAGCGGCATCATCCTGGGCGCGGTGATCGCGGCGGGGATCACGTCCCTTTCCTTGCAAGGCGACTACACCTACTTCGGCACGACCGGCGCCGTGCTGGGCGGAAGCTGGCAGGGTGTGCTCGCCGTGCCGGTGCTGGGCGTGCTGGGCGGCCTGCTCGGCGGCGGGTTCAGCCGCGTGCTGATTCTGTTCGGCGCTGGCTTGCCGGGCCGGGCCGGCGCCCTCCTCAAGCGGCACCCCGTCCCGTTCGCAGCCTTGTGCGGCCTGGCCGTGGCCGTGTGCGGGCTGCTATCGGACGGCGCGGTGTTCGGGACGGGCTATACGCAGGCGCGCGGCCTGGTGCAGGGCACCAGTGCCGTTCCGGACGCCTTCGGGCCGCTCAAGCTCGTCGCGACGCTGGCATCCTCCGTCAGCGGCATACCGGGGGGCATCTTCGCGCCCTCGCTCGCGGTCGGGGCCGGGCTGGGGGCGAACGTGGCGGCGCTGCTGCCCGGGGCGCCGGCCCAGGCGCTCGTCGTGCTCGGCATGGTGGCCTACTTCTCGGGCGTGGTGCAGGCGCCGATCACCGCCTTCGTGATCGTGACGGAGATGACCAACGACCACGCGCTCGTCGTCCCGCTGATGCTCGCGTCCGTGATCGGGTTCGCAACGTCGAAACTGGTCTGCCCGGAAGGCGTCTATCACGCCCTGGCACATAACTTCGTGGCGGCGGAGGCTGCATACCGGTCCAGGACGACCGAGTCGCTGGCCGGACGGGCAACTTCCTGACCGTCCGCACCTGCCAGGCCGTGAACCCATAAGAAGAAGTGGAGGGTGGGGTTGGATCGGGCGTACGTATAGGCTGAATGATCAAGAAGCTGTGCAGATTGGCCATCTGATCTCCATAGAGCCTTGAGCGGCGGCCAGGGCTGACGGTGTCCGGCAAACGAACCCCCTGACGGACACTGCGCCGGGTGTAGCCCCTCTATCTCACCGTTTAGAGT
>CAXSFF010000465.1:0-3969 GCA_964236035.1 uncultured Acetobacteraceae bacterium | reverse complement strand
TGTTGGCCGCCAGCATCTCGGTCGCGATGCCAATGACCAGGGTAAAGCCGAGCGCGATGCGCAGCCCCGTGAGGCTCGCGTGCAATGACGCCGGCAGCAGGATGCGCCACAGCACGGCGGCATCGGCCGTGCCCATCGCCTTGGCGCTCCAGACAATCGCCCGGGGCACCGATTGCACGCCGTGGTAGGTGTAGATGGTGAGCGGCAGCAGGGCGGAGAGCAGGATCGCGCCGACCTCCGTGCGCAGCCCGACGCCGAACCACAGGATGAACAGCGGCACCAACGCGGTTTTGGGCAGCGAGTAGGTGGCGCGGATCAGCGGCGAGAAGAACCCCTCCGCCCGCGGCGACACCGCCATCCAGGCGCCGAGCGGCACGCCGACGATAAAGCTCAGCAGCAGCCCTACGGCGCAGCGCAGCAGCGTTACGCCAAGGTTGAAATACAGGTCGCTGCCGCTCAGCAGCGTGCGCAGCGCACGCCCGACGGCCAGCGGCGATGGCAACGCGGCCGGTCCCGTAGCGGCAATCACCTGCCAGATCGCCAGCACCAGCACGAAGGGCAGCGCCGCCAGGCTGGTGCGCATCACGGCCGCGCCTGCCGCCGGACCGCCAGCCAGACCGCGTTGTGCAGCCGGGTGTAGCCCGCCGACAGCATGACCGCCTCGCGGCCGTCGGCATGCGGCAGGGCGACGTCCATGGTCTCGACGACGCGGCCCGGGCGCTGCGACATCACGCAGACGCGGTCAGACAGGTACACTGCCTCCGCCACGTCGTGCGTCACCATGACCACGGTCTTGCCGGTGCTGCGCCACAGCCGCAGCAACTCGTCCTGCATCACCTCGCGGGTCTGCGAATCCAGCGCGCCGAACGGCTCGTCCAGCAGCAGGATGTCCGGCTCGTAGGCGAAGGTGCGCGCCAGGGCGACGCGCTGCTTCATGCCGCCGGACAGTTCGCGCGGGAACCGCCGCTCAAATCCGCCCAGCCCGATGGTCATGATCAGGCGTTCCACGGTGGCGCGGCATTCGCCGGGCGCCACCCCCTTCTGGCGCAGGCCGTAGGCGATGTTGTCGAACACGTTCAGCCATGGGAACAGCGCGTATTCCTGGAACACCACGCCACGGTCGATGCCGGGTCCGGCGATCGGCCGCCCGCCGACGGACAGCGTGCCGGCGCTCGGCCGCAGGAAGCCGCCGAGCATGTAGAGCAACGTGCTCTTGCCGCAGCCGGACGGACCCACGATGCTCAGGAACTCGCCCTCGCGCACGTCGAGGTTCACGGCATCAAGCGCCATCACGCCGCGCCCATAGTCCTTCGACACGCCCGCAATGCGGATTTTCGGCTCGGTCACAGAAGAGCCATACCACCGCTCGCGGCTGCGGCTGCAGCCTAATATCAACGGCTTCTGACTTTTCGCCTTTCCTCCCGCCCCAATCGTCACGCATCGGGTGAAGGTGCAGTGCAGCGGTCAGCATCCGATGCCATTGGCACAAGCTGGCGTCGCGGGGCTAGGTGGGTCGCAGCCCGTTGACACCCCGGCACCCCGCCTCCATCGTCTGGCGTCCCACGCGAACTGGAACCGGGCATGCGTTTTCCCTCGCTCACGCGGCGTTCGATCCTGGGCGGCGCGGGCTTCGCGGCGGCCTCGCTCGCATCGCGCCGGGCCAGCTCGGCGCCTGTGCCGGTCCGCTATGCGACGGGCGGTGGCATCGGCTCGTCGGAGATCGAGACGGTCATCTTCAGCCCGTACATGCCGCGCGCGGCGCTGCCGCACCTCGGGCAGGATTACGATCTTGACCTGACCTTCACCGCCGGCACGCCGCAGGCCGCGGCCTTGCTGGCCGCCGGGCAAGCCGATATGGCGACACTGTCCTGCAGCGCGCTGGCCGCCGGGTTGCTGAAGGACGCGTTCCCGGGTGGCATCACCATCGTGTCGGACAACTACCAGGACGGCCATGCCGGCCACGCCAGCAACGGCTTCTATGTCCTGGCCGATAGCCCGATCAAGGCGGTGGCGGATTTGCGTGGCAAGACCGTCGCGGTGAATGCCTTCGGCTCGGCCGTCGACCTCATCCTGCGCGTCACGCTCAAGCGGCAGGGGATCGACCCGAAACGCGACCTGCAGGTGGTGGAGATCGGCCTGCCGAACATCGGCGCCGCCCTGCGCCAGCGTCGGATCGATTGCGGCTGCCTGGTGCTGCCGTTCCAGGCGGTAGAAATGCAGGCAGGTGGCCTGCGCACGCTGTTCAGCGCCGCCGACGCGCTGGGCCCCAGTTCGGTGGTGTTCAACGTCGTCGCCAACGAGTTCCTGAGCGCGCATCCGGACACCGTGCGCGCCGTGCTGTCCGACTATGTGGGCGCCCTGAACTACCTCGGCGCGCCGGCCAACCACGCCGAGGCCGTGTCGGTCGCCGCGGCGCTGACGAAGCTGCCGCAGCCGGCGCTGGCCTACATGATGACCGACCAGGACTACTATCGCGCCCCGGACGGCAGGCTCGATGCGGCGCTGGTGCAGAAGCCGATCGACGCGTTGCAGGAACTCGGCCTGCTTGCCGGCGCCGTCTCGGTCGCGCGCCACGTCGACATGCAGTACCTGCCGGCATGACCCGGCGCACCATCGACCCGCCCGAGCTGTTCCAGCGCGTCGTCAGCGGCCACAAGCTGTATGCCTATGTCCAGGCGGTGCAGGGCGGTGAGCTGCTGTTCGTCTCCGGGCTGCTGTCGCGCAACGCCGCCGGGGATATCGTCGGCGTCGGCGACATGGCGGCGCAGATTGCCCAGGTCGGCGAAAACCTGCGGCATTGCCTCGAGATCGCCGGCGCCAGCCTCGCCGACCTGGTGAAGACCACCACGTTCACCACCGACATCGACGCGTTCTTCCGCCATGCCGACGTGCGGATGCGCTTTCTCGGGCCGGGACTGCCAGCCAGCACCACCGTCGAGGTGCGGCGGCTGTCGCACCCGGACTTCCTCGTCGAGATCGAGGCGGTGGCCCATATCGACCGCTGACGTATAAAAAGCTAGCTGTCTGGTTGTGAGACTTCCTTGGCAGCTTCGGCGATGAGGCGTGCGCCGGTGATGTCGTTCGGGCCGGGACGCCCTTCCGGTTTGCTGCGAGCGAGCCTGCGCCGGGCTTTGAGGCGTTTGGCCACAACTTGGTTGGGTGTTCGGCCGTTGAGCACGCGTTGTCTCCGGTCGTTGTAGGCAGCGTTGAAGCCTAGCAGGAGCTGCTCGAGATCCCGGTGCGAGTAGATAGTGATGCCGAGCACTTCAGAGCCGATCCGTCCGTTGAAGCGCTCGACCATGCCGTTGGTTTGCGGCGTGCGGGAGCGGGTGTGACGGTACTCCGCCCCGAGTTCGGCGCAGGTTCGGGCAAAGGCTGGGGTGAAGCAGCTGCCGTTGTCGGTCAGCACGTGGGAAAGGCGGAACGGGAACGCAGCTGCGGCTTCCCGGAGAAAGGCAATGGCGCTTTTCTCGGTTTCGTCGTCCTTGACCGCGAGGTGGACGGAGCGGGACCTGCGGTCGATGGCGACGAACAGGTAACGCTTGCGCCGCTCGCCGTCTGCCGTTTGCAGCGTCGGCAGGTGTTTGATGTCGATGTGGATGAAGCCGAGGTCGTAGTCCTTGAAGGTCCCCTGTCCCCCCGTTGGGGCCGATCCGAGGCGGGCGGCAGCCGCCGGCTCTGCCCCTCGACTTTCAGGATGCGCCAGATGCTGTCGCGGTTGAGGTGCGGCAGGAAGTGGCGGACGACGAAGGCGAGGTGGTCAAGGGGGAAGTTGGTAGCCCGGCGCAGGGCACAGACCACGGCTCGCTTCTCGTCAGTGGCCTTCCAGGGCAATCGATGCGGGCGTGCGGAGCGGTCCAGGCAGTTAGCTGCACCCCGCTTGCGCCATTTGCGGACGGTTTCGGCGCTGATGCCGTAGCGCTGTGCCACAATGCCGCTGCGCTCGGTAGACCGGGCGATCTCGGCGCG
>CAXSFF010000464.1:0-3972 GCA_964236035.1 uncultured Acetobacteraceae bacterium | reverse complement strand
GCCCCAGCCGCGCCTTCTGCCGCGGGATGATGGCGGTGTGCGGGATCGGCAGGCCGAGCGGATGGCGGAACAGCGCCGTGACGGCGAACCAGTCCGCCACGCCGCCGACGAAGCCGGCCTTGGCGCTGGCCTGCAGCAGTTCCGTGGCCCAGCCCGGCGGCAGCGCGTAGCTGGCCAGCGTCAGCGCCGCCATCAGCGCCAGCAGCCCCGTCGCCACCGCGCGGTGGCGGCCGAGGGAACGCCGGGCGAGCCGGTCCGGTTCGAGGTCTTGGGCGGTGCTGAGCATGGCGCGGTTCCTACCACCCCGCGCGCGATGCGGGTATCAGCGGCGGCTCGGGGGTGCCATGCGGATCGGTTCGATACAGGCCTTGCGGGCGGCGGCGGCGCTGAGCGTGGCGAGCGTGCACGTGCTGAACGAGGCGGAGGCGATCGACCCGGGCGGCACCATGGCGCGCTGGCACGCGGCGCTGCCGTGGGAGGCGGGGGTGGACCTGTTCTTCGTCATCTCCGGCTTCATCATGGTGCACGCCTCGCAGCGCCTGTTCGGCCAGCCGGGCGCGCCGTGGCGCTTCCTCGGGCACCGGCTGGCGCGGATCGTGCCGCTGTACTGGGTGATGACGGCGCTGTTCCTGGCGGTGGCGCTGACGTTTGGTGGCGCGGTCCATGCGGACGTGGCGGGGCCGGCGCAGGTGGCGGCGAGCCTGGCGTTCATCCCGTGGCCGCGGCCCGGCGGGGTGCTGCAGCCGGTGTACTCGCTGGGCTGGACGCTGAACTACGAGATGCTGTTCTACGCCGTGTTCACCCTGTTCGTCCGCCTGCCGCAACCCCTGGCGCTGGCCGCGGTCACGGCGACGCTGCTGGCGCTGATCGCGGCCGGGCCGTTCGTGCCGCCGCACCAGCCGCAACTGGCGTTCTGGACCGACCCCGTGATCGCGGAGTTCGTGTTCGGCATGGCGGTGGCGGTGGCGGGGCGCTTCGTGGTGCTGGCGGCTGGCTGGCGGCTGGGGCTGGCCGCCGTGGCGGTGGCGGCGTTGCTTTGGCTGCACCGCGTGGCGCCGGAGGCGGCGGCGCTGCGGGCCGGGTTGCCGATGGCGCTGCTGCTGGCGGCGGCGGTGTCAGGTCCGGACCCCGCCTGGTCTGCGTGGGCGCCGCTGCTGCTGCTGGGCGATGCGTCGTACGCGCTGTACCTGGTGCACCCGTTCCCGATGCGCGCCTTCGGCCTGGCGTGGCGCCACTGGCACGTCACGGGATTGCTGGCCGCCGCCGCGTACTGCCTCGCCAGCCTTGCGGCGGCCGTCCTGGCCGCGGCCGCAAGCCATCTCTGGCTGGAGCGCCCCGCCACCCGCGCCGTCCGCCGACGGATGGGCTGACACCGACGGCGACGGTGCCTGACTCTTACTCCCCTTGCGAGGGGCTGGGCAGGGGTTGCCGCGCGCAAAATGGTTGGCGTGGCCACCCCTCCTCCCGGCCTCCTCCCGCAAGGGGAGGAGGAGCAGTCCAGCGGCCAACGTCCAGTGCCGTGACTCCTGGCACACGCTGGCCTGCTCGTCGCTCGACCTGTTCGCAGGCTGGGCGATACTCCGGCCCGGTGGCGTGCAGTCGTGCACGACTGCAACCCGCCCGGGTTCGATCTCGCCCGCCCGGAACCGCCCGACCCGTACGGGAAGTGTCAGGACGCCATGGCGGGGGAAGGTGCCCAGGGGCGGAGTCGAACCACCGACACTGCGATTTTCAGTCGCATGCTCTACCAGCTGAGCTACCTGGGCATTGGGGCAACGCTGGAAGCGGCGCAGATAGACCAACTGCGGCGGGGGATCAAGCCGTCCCGCTGTCCTCCTCGTCGCTTGGGCGGACCGGGACGCTGTACTGCCCGGTGAACCAGCGGCCCAGGTCCACGTCCGCGCACCGTGCCGAGCAGAACGGCCGTAGCCGCGAGTCGGCGGGCTTGGCGCAGATCGGGCAACGCGGAGCGGCTGGCGGGCCGGGCACTTGCGGGTCAGGCACGGGGTTTCTCCTCCACCACCCAGGCGTTGGCCGGCAGCCCCGGGTCGGACCGCAGCAGAAGGGGGCGGCCGAGCCGGTCTGCAAGGGCCGGCAGCGCCGCCGGGTCGGCCTCCAGCGCCGTCACCACGGCGGGGGCGGCGCGCAGCACGGGGGGGGCCGCCGGGTCGGCATCGGCCGCAATCCGGCGCAGCGCCGCCAACCCGGCAGCGTGCGGGCCGGCCAGCAGCTCGTGCAGCGGCGGGTGCACCCGGGTGCGCACGATCTCGGCCAGGCCGAGCGCCGTGAACCCCAGGAAGCGCGGCGCCAGCGGGTCGGGCGCCAACGCCTCGCGCACGGCGCCGGCCAGTGCGCCGCGGCGGCGGACCGACAGCCCGGCCAAGTCGACCAGGATCGCGCCCGACAGGTTGCGCAGCCGGATCTGGCGGGCGAGGGCGGGCAGCATCGCGCGGTTCAGCGCCTCCTGCGCCGATTGCTTCGGCGTAGGCCCGGCGCTGGCGCCCGCGGTGTCGACGTCGATGGCGACCAGGGCCGGCGTCGGATGGATGCTGCCGCGCAGGCCGCCGGGCAGGCTGATCGCCGCCCCGCCCAGCGCGTCGATCGCGCCGGCAAGGGTGTCGTCCAGCACGGGACGGTCCAGCACGGGCGCGATATCCAGCCGGTCGCCGAGCGTAGCGCGCAACAGCAGGGCGATGGCGGAGTCGTCGACGATGACGGGACCAGGATGCAGCCGGGCCAGCCGCTCGACCGCGTTGGGGCCGGTTTGCAGCCGCCGCGGCGGCCCATCGCTGGCGTCCTGGTCCACGCCAGCCAGGCGCGGTCCTTTGCCACCCTGCGCGGCGCGCACGACGCGCACGGTCACGGCGTCGCCTACGTGGCGGCCGGCGGCTCCCGCGCTGTCCGGCAGGAACCCCTCGGCATCGATCAAGGTCACGAACGCCCCTGCCAGCCCCGGCACCACTGCGTTGATGCGGCCATGGTGGATGTCGCCGACGCCGTCCGGCCGCCCGGGCCGCCACAGCGCGTAGTCGAGCAGGATGCCGTCCTGCAGCGCCGCGACGCGGATTTCGCCGGGGCTGCACGCGGCGAGGATCACGGCCCGGCGGTCATGGCGTGAGCCAACCTTGGCCGCGCAGCAGTTGCGCCGTCTCGAACAGCGGCAGCCCGACCACGCCGGAATAGCTGCCGCCGAGATAGCGCACGAAGGCGGCGGCATGGCCCTGGATGGCGTAGCCGCCGGCCTTGCCCTCGCCCTCGCCGCTGTCGACATAGCCGTCGATCTGCGCCGCCGTCAGCCGCACCAGGCCGACGACGCTGTCGACCAGGCGCGCGGTGCTGCGCCCGTCCGGCCCCGTCAGCACGACCGCCGTCAGCACGTGGTGCCGCCGCCCGGACAGCAGCGCCAGGCAGGCGCGCACCTCGTCCGGCCCGGCAGCCTTGGGCAGGATGCGGCGGCCCAGCCCGACCACGGTGTCGGCGGCGAGGATAAATTGGCCGGGCGCGGCGGTGGCAGCGGCCTTCTCCCGGGCCAGCCGTTCGGCGTGCAGCCGTGGTAATTCGGCGGGCAAGGGGGTCTCGTCGAGGTCGGCGGGGCGCACGGCGTCGGGGACGATGCCGATCTGCGCCAGCAGCGCCAGCCGCCGCGGACTGGCGGAGGCCAGCACGAGCGGCAGCCGGGCGCGGCGCGGGGAGGGGGCGTCCAGGCTACTTGAATCTGAAGGTGATGCGGCCCTTGCTGAGGTCATAGGGCGTCATCTCGACGTTGACGCGGTCGCCTGCCAGCACGCGGATGCGATTCTTGCGCATCTTGCCCGAGGTGTGGGCGAGGATGCTGTGCTCGTTGTCCAGCTTCACGCGGAACATGGCGTTCGGCAGCAGCTCCTGCACGGTGCCGCTGAACTCGATCATATCCTCTTTAGACATGCATATCGCTGGTCAATCCACCCGCTCCACTGGTTTGGTGTCGGGGCG
>CAXSFF010000463.1:0-3972 GCA_964236035.1 uncultured Acetobacteraceae bacterium | reverse complement strand
GATCAGGGAGCGGATCGCGCCGCCAATGCCGTCATCCTGCCGCACCCGCACGTCGCTGCGGTCGAGCAGCGGGGTCGCCACCGGCTTGTCGCCGCTCATGCCTGCTGCTCTGCAATGGGGACGGCGGCTCGCCGCCCGGACCGGCGCGACACCGAGTTGTCGGCGGCACCGGTGATGGCGCTCACCAGTTCCTGGTTCGACGCGTCCGGGTAGAACACACCGTTGTTGCGGCCGAGGCGCAGCACGACGATCCGGTCAGCGACGGCGCGCACGTCTTCCATGTTGTGGCTGATCATGATCACTCCCAGGCCGCGGTCGCGAACCCGCTCGATCAGGTCGAGCACCTCGGCGGTCTGCGCTACGCCCAGCGCCGCGGTCGGCTCATCGAGCAGGATCAGCTTTGGCTCCAGCAGCAGCGAGCGCGCGATCGCCACGGTCTGGCGCTGGCCACCGGACAGCGAGGCGATCGCTATGCGCACGCTCGGGATGCGCGCCGACAATTCGTTCAGCAGGGTCCAGGCACGGATTTCCATTGCCACCTCGTCCAACTGCAGCGGATGCAACTCCTTGCCGAGGAAGATGTTGGCTACCACGTCGAGGTTCTCGCATAAGGCAAGGTCCTGGAACACGGTGGCGATGCCGAGAGACAAGGCGTCGCTCGGCCCGGCGAGCGTCACGTCCTTGCCGCAAAAGCTCATAGTGCCGGCGCTTGGCTGATGCACGCCAGCCAGAATTTTGATCAGCGTCGACTTGCCGGCGCCGTTGTCGCCGACCAGCGCCACCACCTCGCCCGCGTGGACGTCAAGATCGATGTCGCTCAAGGCCGAGATGGCGCCAAAGTGTTTGGAGATGCCGCGCAAACTAAGCACCATCTCGGCCGCGTCGGGTGCAGCAGCCATGTCGGGCGGTTGGTCTGTCATCTGCGACGAGCCTTTCCAAAGTATCGCGGCATGGCGCCCGTGCGGCCGCCTGGAGGTCCAGACGGCCGCGTCAGGCCGCTGTTACGGCGTGATGCCGAGCTTCTTGCAGCCCTCGGCATAGCGGCCGGTGCACAGCACGGCGGCGGTCTCGATCGGCTTGCCATCGACCTTCTTGTCGATGATCTCCGCTTTAAGGTTGGCGGATGTGATCAGCGCCGGCGTGAACAGCCGCGTCGGCGTGCCGAACAGCACCGCGTCTGATTTAGGCTTCTCGCCCGCCAGCAGCTCGTACACGACGTTGGCCGCCGCCGCCGCCACGACCTCGCTCGGCTTCGAGATGGTGTTGTACTCGTCGCCAGAGATGATCAGCTGCAGCCCGGCGATGGTGGCGTCGTTGCCGGTCACCGGCGGCACCGGGTCGACGCCTGCCGCCTTGAACGCCGCGATCGCACCGCCGCCGGTGCCGTCATTGGCCGCCACAACGCCGACGATCTTCTTGTTGAAGCGCGAGATCTGGCCGCTGGTCCATTGCTGCGCCTTCGACGGCGCCCATTCCGGCGTGTCGTACTCGGCGAGCGTCATGTAGCCGCTGTCGGCGAGGCCCTCGTGGATGCCCTTCTTGATCAGGCCGGCGGCAGCGTCCGTCGGCGAGCCGTTGATCTCCAGCAGTCCGACATCGGCCGCCGCCACGTGCATCGCCTTCAGGTGCGCCACCAGCGACTGTGCGATCGACTTGCCGATCTCCTCGTTGTTGAACGAGACGTAGTAGTCGGCGGGCGTCGACGGCACCGGACGGTCATAGGCGACGACCTTGATGCCCTGGCCCTGCGCCTGCTTCACCAGCGATGCGGCGGCGGTCGAATCGACGGAGTCGATCACGATCGCCTTGGCGCCTTGCGCGATCACCGAGTTGAACTGCTGCTGCTGCCGCGCCGCGTCGCCGTCGGCATTCTGGTACAGCACCTTGCAGGTCGGGCACAGCTTCCGCATCTCGGCCACGAAGCCGGGGTGGTCATGCTCCTCATAGCGGGTCGAGCTCTGGTCCGGCATCAGGAACGCCACCGTCGTGTTGGCCACGGTCGCGGCCGATGCGGCGGTCGCGCCGGCGAGGCCGAGCACGAGCGAGGTGGTCGCCAGAGCGATGATGCGGCGTTGTGACGACGTGGTGTGCGGGATCATGGATGCTTCCTTCCTAGAGGCCTCAGACGGGCCGTTGACGTCGGTTATACACGTATTGACGGCGCACCAAAGTGTGTCTGCGCCGCCAATCTCATCGCGGCCGTGCCGGCTGGCGTCGGCCTGCACCGGCTCCAGCCGGTCAGCTCCCCAGCCGCAACGCATGCATGCTGCTTCGCAAAGCCGGATACAGGCCCTTGTAGATATCAAACAGCCGGTCATAGCCCGGCCGCCGCTGCGGGTCGGGCTGCGCCCGGTCGACCAAGGTCACCCAGCCCGCCATCGCCGACGCCTCACTCACGAGCCCGGCGCCGAGCCCGGCCAGCAGCGCCGCACCGAACGCCGCCTCCACGTTCTGCATGATCACGCGGACAGGGTAGCCGGTGACGTCGGCGATGATCTGCATCCACAGCGCCGAATGCGCCGCCCCGCCGACCACGATCAACGAGGCGACCAAGTCCTTCATGGTGTGGCTGCCGGCCTCCATGTTGTGCCGCAGCGCGAACGTCACGCCCTCAAGCACGGCGCGGTACAGCTGCGAGCGCGTGTTGGCAAGGCTGAGGCCAACGAACGCGCCGCTGGCGCCGTCATCCCACACCGGGCTGCGCTCCCCCATCAGGTAAGGCAGGAACAGCACGCCGTCGCTGCCGGCGGCGACCCCGGCGGCCTCCTGGTCCAGCATCGGCAAGGAGACGCCATCGCGGCAGAACTCGCTTTGGTACCAGGACACCGATGCCCCGGCGGTGATCGCGCCGCCGAACACGTAAAGGTCCCGCAGGCCGTTGAAGACGTGTGGCATCGCGATCAGCCCGTGCCGCGCGTCGACCGAGCGGGTGATGCTGCCCCAGCACATGCTGGTGCCGATCATGGCGACGTGCTGGCCGGGCTGGGTGGCGCCGGCGGCGAACGTCGCCACCGCAGCATCGACGCCGCCCGCCATCACCGGGGTGCCCGCGGCCAGGCCGGTGCGCGCCGCCCAGGCTGGCAGCACGGCGCCCACCACGGCGCTCGATTCCACCAGCCGCTCCGGCATCATCGCGGCGGCGATGCCAAGCTGCTGCAGCATCTCGCCGGACCAGGTCCGCGCACCGATGTCGTAGACGCCGCCGATGTTTCCGGCGGAGGAATGGTCGACCGCCAGCGCCCCGGTCAGCTGCCGGATCACCCAGGCGTTCGGCGGCAGCAGGTAGCGCGTGCGCGCCCACACCTCCGGCCGGTTGCGCTGCAGCCACAGCATCTTGGTGAAGCCATAGTAGCTGTCGATGCCGTTGCCGGTGATGTCGAACAATCGTTCCTGATCCACCGTCGTGCGGACCAGCGCCACCTCCGCCCCGGCGCGGCGGTCCATCCAGATCAGACAGGGGTGCAGCGGCGTCATCTCGGCGTCGACGGGGATGCCGGAGCCGCCGTACAAGCTGCTGACACACAGCCCGGCGATCTCGCCGGCGGGCACCCCGGCCTTCTCGACGCAGCCGGCGATGCATGCGACCACGGCGTCGAGCCATACCGCGGCGTCCTGCTCCGCCCATAGCGGCCGTGGCGTGTCCGGGCCGTAGCCTTTGCCATGCGAGGCCAGGATCGTGCCCGCGGCGTCGACCAGCAGCGCCTTGGTGCTCTGGGTGCCGATGTCGACGCCGATGACGTAAGGCATGCCTACGCCGCCGCGGGCTTGAGCAGCACCTTGATGGAGTCCAGCGAGTTGGCGACTTGGATCGCCTCGTTCCATTGCTCCAGGCCGTAATCGTGGGTGACGATCCCCTGCGACGTCACCAGCCCGCGGGTGAGCAGGTCGATCGCGATCGGGTAGCAGTATGGCCCGAGGTGCACGCCCCGCACGTCCAGTTCCTTGCGGTCGCCGATGATCGAGAAGTCCATC
>CAXSFF010000462.1:0-4000 GCA_964236035.1 uncultured Acetobacteraceae bacterium | reverse complement strand
ACGGCGGCGGCGGCGGCCTCCTCACCGGGATGGGTGCTGGCGGCGAGCCAGCGCGGCCGGTCGCCGAGGGCGGCGGACAGTCGGGCGAGCGCCGCCGGGTCGGCCGGCAGCGGCGGCGCGGCGAACTTCAGGTTCCCGGGCGAGCAGACGCCTCGCGCCCCCAGGCTGCGCAGCCGCGCCGCGTCGTCGTCCGACTGCGCCCACACCAGGCCGAACGCGCCGAGCACCGTGCGCGCGAAGCTGGGCGCCCGCGCCCAGCCGGCCCGGCTGCGCTCCGACAGCCGCGCGTTCAGCAACATCAATGGGATGCCGCGTGCCTGGCAGGCCCGCAGCAGGTTGGGCCACAGCTCGCTTTCGAGGAACGCGGCGGCATCCGGACGCCAATGGTCAAGGAACCGCGCCACCCAGCGCGGCACGTCGAGCGGGACGAACTGGTGCCGCAGCCGCGGGAACTGCTCGGCAGGGCAGCGCCGGGCCAGCAGTTCGGCCGAAGTCACGCTGCCCGTGGTGACCAGCAGCGACACGCCGGACTCGGCATGCAGCGCCTCCAGCACGGGCAGCAGCGAGACCGTCTCGCCGACGCTGGCGGCGTGCAGCCAAATGACGGTTCCTTCAGGGCGGGCGGTCGAGCCGAGGCCGTATCGTTCCGGCAGGCGGTGCGCCAGTTCCTTACCGCGGCGAACCCGGCGCCACAGCATCAGCGCAAGCCCCGGCGCGGCCAGGGTCGCCAACCCGCGCCAGAACTGGCCTAGCATCCGCAAAGCACAGCACGCCGCCAATCCCCGCCGTCATTGCGAGAAGCGCTTGCGACGCGGCAACTCAGGGGCGACACGGCGAGAACCCGCTTCGTGGCCCCTGGATCGCCGCGCCGAAGCCGACTCGCGATGACGGGGTTCATTTTGGGCACAGCACGTCCGCCGCGTCCGCCGCATCGCTCAGCGCCGCCTCGATCGCCGGCAGCGACGCCTCCCAGCCCTCCCGCGGCACCAGGATCGGCGCGCCGCAGACGATCACCCCGCGGCTGAACGGCAGCGGCACCACCATCGCGTCCCAGGTCGGCAGCACCCGGAACCGCCGCGTCTGCGCCCCGATCGGCAGGATCGGCGCCCCGGACAGCCCGGCGATCTGCGCAATGCCCGGCGCGGCGCGGCGGCGCGGCCCGCGCGGCCCGTCCGGCGTGATCAGGATGTGCTCGCCCGCCTCCAGCACGCCGAGCAGCACGCGCACGCTCGACGCGCCGCCCTTCTCCGACACGTCGCGGGCGGAGCCGTCCTTGGACGACGAGCCGTGCACCACCGTCACGCCGAACCGGCGCACCACGGCGGCGATGAAGCGGCCGTCGCGGTGCTTGCTGACCAGCACCCGCGGGGTGCCGCGCGCGCCCTGCCGCCGCATCAGAATCCACAGCGCCGGCAGCAGCGGCAGCCGCTCGTGCCAGAACCCGGCGATGATGGCCTGCCCGGCGATGGGTGCCGCCGCGTGCTCCGCCCCCACCAGGGTCCAGCGCGTCGTGCGCAAGGCGAAATCGAGGTAGGCCCCGACCATCCGCGCCGTCACCGCCTGCACCGCCGCGCTGCGGAGCATCGTCTTCAGCACGGGACCGCTCCTGCCATCGCCGGGCGGTAGCATAGCGGGTCGGAGGCGGCAAACCGGCTACGGGGCCGCGGCGTGCTCCGCCATCGGCACCAGGTTGGCCAGGAACGCCTCCGCGCACGCACGCCACGGGAACCGCTCGGCGAAGGCGCGGCAGGCGGCGCGGTCGCGCGTCGCCAGCGCCCGCAGCGCCGCCGCACGCAGGTCCGCGTCGACCGCGCCGATGCCGATGCCGGCCGTCAGCACGTCCTTCGGCCCCGTGACGGGGAACGCCGCCACGGGGGTGCCGCACGCCAGGCTCTCGAGCATCACCAGGCCGAACGTGTCGGTCAGCGACGGGAACACGAACACGTCCGACCCGGCGAACGCCTGCGCCAGCGCGGACCCGTGCCGCGCGCCCACGAAGCGCGCGTCCGGGAACCGCCGCTCCAACGCCGGGCGGGAGGGGCCGTCGCCGACCACCACCTTGGACCCCGGCAGGTCGAGGCCGAGGAACGCACCGATGTTCTTCTCCACCGCGACCCGGCCGATGTAGGCGAACACGGGGCGCGGCAGGCCCTCCCACGGGTCCGCCGGCTCCGGCTGGAACAGGGCCGTGTCCACCCCGCGCGACCAGGTCCGCACGTGGCGGAAGCCGCGCGCCGCCAACTCCTCGCGCAGGCTCGCCGTCGCCACCATCATGCCCGACCCGGCGCCGTGGAAGCGCCGCAGCCAGGCGTAGCTCAGCGCCGTGGGGATGCGGGTGCGGGCGTGCAGATATTCCGGGAAGCGGGTGTGGAACGCCGTGGTGAAGGCCAAGCGCCGCCGGGTCGCCCAGGCGCGGGCGGCGAGGCCGAGCGGCCCCTCGGTGGCGATGTGCAGCGCGTCCGGCTGGAACGCCTCGATCATGCGGGCGAGCGCGCGGCGCGGCAGCAGCGACAGCCGGATGTCCGGATAAGTCGGGCACGGCAGCGTGCGGAAGCGGTCGGGGCCGATCACCTCGACGGCATGGCCCATCGCCGCCAGCTCGCCGGCGACGGTGGCCAGCGTGCGCACGACGCCGTTCACCTGCGGGCGCCAGGCGTCGGTGACGATCAGGATGCGGCGCAGCGCAGGCGCAGCGGGGCCAAAGTCAGGCAGCGGCGGCCACGGCGCGGCGCGGCGCGAAGAACGACAGGCGGTTGATGGCGGCCCAGTCCAGCAGTTCGAGCCGCCCGTCGAAATGCTCGACCAGCGCGGTGCAGCTTTCCACCCAGTCGCCGTCGTTCACGTACAGCACGCCGTCGATCTGCCGCATCTCGGCCTGGTGGATGTGGCCGCACACCACGCCGTCGAAGCCGCGCCGCCGCGCCTCCGCCGCCAGCGCCGTCTCGAAGCAGTCGATCGCCTTGCACGCGCCCTTCACCTGCCGCTTCAACCAGGCCGACAGCGACCAGTACGGGTGGCCGAGGCGGCGGCGCACGGCGTTGAAGTGCCGGTTCGCGACCAGCGCCGCGGAGTAGGCCCAGTCGCCGAGCAGGGCCAGGAACCGGGCATGACGCACCACGCTGTCGAACTCGTCGCCGTGCATGACCAGCAGGCGGCGGCCGTCCGCGGTGACGTGCGCCGCGTCCTGGCACAGGTGGATGCCGGCGAACTCCAGCCCGCGCGGCAGCCAGGCGCGCAGCATCTCGTCGTGGTTGCCGGGGATGTAGGTGATGCGGACGCCGTTGCGGGCCTTGGCCATCACCAGGCGCAGCGCCTCGTCATGGTTGGCGTCCCAATACCAGGATTTGCGCAGCCGCCAGCCGTCGACGATGTCGCCGACCAGGAACAGGTGCTCGCAGCTGGTGCGGCGCAGGAAGTCGACCAGGAAGTCGCTGCGGCAGCCGCGGGTGCCCAGGTGGGTGTCGGAGATGAAGATCGTTCGGTAGCGGTGCGAAGCCAGCGACGGAGGGAGGGAGGCGTTCATGCGATCACACCTGCGGATACACGGTGGAAGCACGCCAGCACATAGCTTCTGCCGCCGATTCGCATCCGTGAAGTTTACATGACTGCCGCCGATCTTCTGACAAGAAACGATCAAATCCCTGCTGAAGTCACGAAACCGCAAAGCCAGCGTCATCAAACTGACACGCCATTTCGCGATCATCGAATACTATGCCCGATCCCACCCATCGTTTCGGCTGTTCTGGCCGATGATCGTCATTTTCAATCCCGCCGCCGGCAAGCGGCGCGCGAAGGCACTGTGGCGCGTGCTGGACGTGCTGTCCGCCAGCGGCATGCGGCTGGAACTGGCCGAGACCACCCATGCCGGCCACGCGACCAAGCTGGCGCGCGAAGCCGTCGCCGCCGGCGCGCGACTGGTGGTGGCGGCCGGCGGCGACGGCACCATCGCCGAGGTCGCCAACGGCATGAACGGCAGCGGCGCGCGGCTCGGCATCATCCC
>CAXSFF010000461.1:0-4006 GCA_964236035.1 uncultured Acetobacteraceae bacterium | reverse complement strand
TCCCACGCCACGATCGCGATCACCGAGGCGAGCGGGAATTGCGCGAACCAGTCTACCGGCGGCACCCCGAAGGCCGCCGCGAGCGCGCCCAGCACCCCGTAGATCGGGTGCATCAGCAGGTTCTTCCAGATCAGCGCCGCCACCGTCGGCATGACGAAGAACGGCGAGATCGCCAGCACCCGGGCGATGTTGCGGCCGGGGAAGTCCTGGTCGAACAGCACCGCCAGCAGGGTGCCGAGGCCGACCGTGATCACCAGCACCGACCCCAACAGCACCAGCGTGTTGCGCAGCGACACCCAGAAATCTGGGTCGGTGACCAGGTACTCGTAATTGTCGAGCCCGGCGAAGCCGCCGACGCCCGGGTCCAGCAGGTTGTAGCGCTGGAACGAGAACCACAGCGTCATCACCAGCGGCACGATCATCCACAGCAGCAGCACCGCGACCGACGGGCTTACCAGCAGCCGACCCACGCTGCGGGTCGGCCCGGCGACGGTCTCGCCGCTCCCCGCCAGCGTCGCGGACATCTCGGGTGTCGCGGACATCCCCGGCGTCGTGGACATCCCCGGCTACTTCTTCGGGTAGCCCGCCTGCTTCATCGTGCGTTCCGTCGCCGCCTGCGCCGTCTGCAGCGCCTGGTCGACCGTGGACTGCCCGGTCAGCGTGCCGGCGATGGTCTGGCCGACCTGGGTGCCGATGCCCTGGAACTCCGGAATCGCCACGAACTGGGTGCCGGTGTAGGGCCGCGGGTTCTTGGTCTGGCCGTTGATGTTGGAGCTGTCGATCGCCTTCTGCACGAAGCCGGCGAACGGCGCCGCCTTCTGGTAGTCGGGGTTGTCGTAGGTCGACTGCCGGGTGCCCGGCGGCACCGACACCCAGCCGTTCTCCTTGGCGACCAGCTGGATGTAGTCCTTCGAAGTCGCCCAGGTGACGAAGGTCTTGGCCGCGTCCGCCTGCTTGGTGGAGGCGGGGATCGCCAGGTTCCACGACCACAGCCAGGTCGGGCCGCCGGTGAAGCTGCCGGTCGGCATCGGCGCGAAGCCCACCTTGTCGGCCACCTGCGACTGCTTCTTGTCGTATAGCAGCCCGCCGGCGACGGTGGCGTCGATCCACATGCCGCAATGGCCGCTGGAGAACAGCGCGAGGTTCTCGTTGAAGCCGTTGGACGACGCGCCGGGCGGGCCGTCGGCCTTCAGGATGTCGCTGTAGAACCCGATCGCCGTCTTCCAAGCCGCCGTGTCGAGCGTCGGCTTCCAGTTCTCGTCGAACCACTGACCGCCATCGGCGTCCACCAGCGTGGTGACATAGGCCATGTTCTCGCCCCAGCCCGGCTTGCCGCGTAGGCACATGCCGTAGACCTGGTTGGGCTTGTCGGTGATCTTGTCGGCGAACTCGCGGATCTGCGGATACGTCGGCGCCGCCGGCATGGTGATGCCGGCCTTCTGGAACAGGTCGGTGCGGTAGTACGTCATCGCGCTCTCGGCGTAAAACGGCAGCCCGTACAGCTTGCCGTCATAGGTCAGGCCCTCGCGCACCGGCTTCAGCAGGTCGGAGGCGTCGTACGAGGCCGGCAGGTTGTCCAGCGGCACCAGCCAACCCTGCTTGGCCCAGATCGGCACCTCGTAGTTGCCGATGGTCAGGATGTCGAACTGGCCGGCCTTGGTGGCGACGTCGGTGGTGACGCGCTGGCGCAGCACGTTCTCCTCCAGAACCACCCAGCGCAGGTGAATATCGGGATGCAGCTGCTCGAACTGCGCCGACAGCTTCTGCATGACGACCATGTCGCCGTTGTTGACGGTGGCGATCGTCAGCGTCGCGTCGGCGCGGGCCACCCCTGGCACTAACAGCGCGAACGCCGATAATGCGGTGTACGCGCACAGGCGCATTCTGATCTGGTTCATGGCTGATCCTCCGAAATTCATGTCTGCGATTGTTGCGGCACCACAGCTTCGTTCCACGCTGTCACTACTCGGATGCCAACGTCAACGGCCTGGGCCATTAAAACGACAGGCTGGCCGCCGCCTGCGCCAATGTGGCGCGGCTGCCGCTTTCGTACAACGCCGCCAGCCAGTGCGCCACCGGCCGTACCAGCCGCGGATCGGCGCCCGTCTCGCCGAACAGCTCCGCGATGCCGAGCAACGGCGTCGGGTCGGCGCCACCCTCGATCGCCTTGCGCTGCAGCAAGGCTGCCAGCGGGTGGCGCACGTCGATCGGCTGCCCCAACTCGTCCTCGCCGCGAACCCGGCGCAGCCACGCCGCCAGCGCCAGCGCCAGCAGGTCGAGCGGGGCGTCCACCCGCAGCCGGTCGCGAATCGGGTCCACCAGGACGTTCAACGGCGCGTCCGTGTTGACCCGCTCGACGGTGTCCTTGATCGCCGTATTGGCGAACCGCTCCACCAGGGTGGCCTGGTAGCGCGCCAGGTCGATGCCGGGCACGGGGGGCAGGGTCGGCCCCGTCTCGCGCTGCATCAGCGCCACCATGTAGCGGGTCATCAGCGGCTCGGCCATCGCCTCGTCGATGGTGTGGCACCCCGCCAGCCGGCCCAGCCCGGACACCGCCAGGTGGCTCGCGTTCAGCAGCCGCAGCTTCATGAACTCGTACGGCGCCACGTCCGCCACGAACTGCGCCCCGACCTCCTCATAGGCAGGCCGCCCGGCGGGGAAGCGGTCCTCGATCACCCATTGGCTGAACGTTTCGCACACCACCGGCCAGCGGTCATGCAGCCCATGGCTTGCTGCCAGCGCGGTCACGTCCGCTGCCGTGGTGACGGGGGTGATGCGGTCGACCATGGTGCTGGGAAAGCTCACCTCGGCGGCGATCCAGTCCGCCAACGCCGGCTCCCGCAGCCGCGCCAGGGCCAGCACGGCATCGCGCAGCACGGTGCCGTTGTGCTGGATGTTGTCGCAGCTCAGCGCCGTGAACGCGGCCAGGCCGGCGTCGCGGCGGCGGCGGCAGGCCTCGACGATGATGCCGATCGCGCTGCGCGGACAGCCGGGACGGGCGAGGTCCTCGCGAATCGCGGCATTGTCCGGGTCCAGACGCTTGGTGGCGCGGTTCAGGCAATAGCCATTCTCGGTGACGGTGAGGCTGACGATGCGGATTTCCGGCCGGTCGATGATGTCCAGCACGGCGGCACTGTCCTCGCCGGCGAACACCACCCGCGTCAGCGCGCCGATCACGGTCACCGCCTCGGTGGCGCCACTGCGCTCGATCAAGGCATAGAGGTTGTCCTGCGGCTGCAGGCTATCGGCCATGCGGCGGTCGCTCGGCAACAAGCCGACGCCGACGATGCCCCATTGCAGCATGTCCGGCCGCGCCTGCATCAACATGTGCGTGTAGCGCGCCATGTGCGCCCGGTGGAACCCGCCGAGGCCGAGATGCACGATCCCCGCGCGCACGGCGGCCAGATCAAAGCGCGGCCGGTCGACGGCGGCGGGCAAGGCGCCGAGGGTGGCGCGGCTGAGATCGATGGCCATCGGACTGCTCCCTAAAAAGCGTCGTCTGGGTGACGCCCGGCTGCTATGTACCAGCCGCGGTCCGCAACGGCGAGACCCCGCCCGCCGCGATGGCGCCTGACCAGCTGGAGACACACGCATGACCACCGTCACGATCGTCAGCCTGTTCGCGGCAACCCTGTCGATGATCAGCTTCATACCCCAGGCCTGGGCCATCATCCGAACCCGCAACACCGACGGCATCTCGCTGAAGATGTACATAATCACGGTGGTAGGCTTCGTCGCCTGGCTGGTCTACGGCGTGCTGCTGCTGCAATGGGCGATCATCGTGCAGAACGTCATCTGCCTCGGCCTGTCCACCTTCATCCTGGTGATGAAGCTGCTGCCGCAACGCGAAAAGGAGGCGGTGGCGAAGGCGTTGACGCCGAATATCTTGGAGACAGCTTCGGGTAGCGAGGGGTGAGGTGTTGACGAAGCTCTTCTTGGCCACGCGCAACAGGAAGGGTTCCGGGTCAATGCCCAGCGGCTCGCCCGCCTTCTTGGCCAGCACGAC
>CAXSFF010000460.1:0-4009 GCA_964236035.1 uncultured Acetobacteraceae bacterium | reverse complement strand
ACACCATCGAGAAGCCGCCCTTCATCATGGGGCCGGACGGCCCGCAGGTGATCCACGTCGGCTACCTGCCCGCCACCGTCGAGCAGGTGTACTTCCCGCAATGCGAGGTGGTCGGCGACGTCGGCCCCAGCCTGGAGGCGCTGGCCGACCGCATCGAGGGCAAGCTGCCGAACGCCGGCGCGCTGCTGGACCTGCGCGACGGCATCCTGGGCCGCATCGCCGACCGCGCCACCGAGGACCGCTGGCCGCCGACGCCGCAGCGCATCGTCCATGACGTGCGCCAGGTGATCCCGCCCGACGGCATCGTGGCGCTGGACAACGGCATGTACAAGATTTGGTTCGCCCGCAACTACCGCACTTACGTCGCCAACACGCTGCTGCTGGACAACGCGCTGGCGACGATGGGCGCCGGGCTGCCGTCGGCGATGATGGCGGCGATGCTGAACCCGGGCCGCCGGGTGATGGCGGTGTGCGGCGACGGCGGCTTCATGATGAACAGCCAGGAGCTGGAGACGGCGGTGCGGCTGCGGCTTAACTTGGTGGTGCTGATCCTGGACGACGGCTCCTACGGCATGATCCGCTGGAAGCAGGCGGTGGACCACTTCCCGGATTTCGGCATGACCTTCGACAACCCCGACTTCGTGAAATACGCCGAGAGCTATGGCGCCAAGGGGTCGCGGGTCGAGAGCACGGAGGCGCTGATCCCGGCGCTGGAGGCGGCGTTCCAGGGCGGCGGCGTGCACCTGGTGGCGGTGCCGATCGACTACACGGAGAATACCCGCGTGCTGGTGGACGAGCTGCGCGAGAAGCTGCGGCGGGTGGCGGAGCCGGCGGAGTGACGGTCCTGCCTAACGCCTTGCGCGCGGCCACCCCTCTCCCCGGCCCTCTCCCGCAAGGGGAGAGGGAGCAGCAGCTTTGGAGCTGAACCTATGAAGATTCGGGCCGCGGTCCTCGACCGAATGGATGCCAAGCCGCCTTATGCCGTCAGCAAGCCGCTGCGCATCACGACCCTCGACCTGGACCCGCCGGGGCGGGGCGAGCTGCTGGTGCGGATCGCCGCGGCCGGGCTGTGCCACTCCGACCTGTCGGTGATCAACGGCGACCGCCCGCGGCCGATGCCGATGGCGCTGGGGCACGAGGCCGCCGGCGTGGTGGAGGTGGTCGGCGAGGACGTGACCGACCTGGTGCCCGGCGACCACGTGGTGATGGTGTTCATGCCAAGTTGCGGCCACTGCATCCCCTGCGCCGAAGGCCGCCCGGCCCTGTGCGAGCCGGGTGCCGCGGCCAACGGCGCCGGCACCCTGCTGTCGGGCCAGCGCCGGCTGCATTGCGACGGGGCGGACGTGAACCACCACCTCGGCGTGTCCGGGTTCGCCGACCATGCCGTGGTGTCGCGCCGCTCCGTGGTGAAGGTCGACCGCGACCTGCCGCTGGACGAGGCGGCGCTGTTCGGCTGCGCCGTGCTGACGGGGGTGGGCGCCGTGGTCAACACGGCACGGCTGCAGCCGGGTCAGTCGGCGGCGGTGATCGGGCTGGGCGGCGTGGGGCTTGCCTCCGTGCTCGGCGCCATCGCATCGGGGGCGCGGCAGGTGGTGGCGATCGACTTGGCGGACGACAAGCTCGGCCTGGCGCGGCAGCTCGGCGCCAGCCACACGGTCAACGCCGGCGACGCCGACGCGGCGGAGCAGGTGCGCGCGCTGACCGGCGGCGGCGTGGATTTCGCCTTCGAGATGGCGGGTGCCGTGCGCGCGATGGAGCTGGCGTACAAGATCACCAAGCGCGGCGGCACGACGATCACCGCCGGGCTGCCGCCGCCGGGTGCCGCTTTGGCGTTGCCGCTGGTGCAGCTGGTGGCGGAGGAGCGCACGGTGAAGGGCAGCTACATCGGCACCTGCGTGCCCTCGCGCGACATCCCGCGCTATGTCGCACTGTATCGCGCCGGGCGGCTGCCGGTGGACCGGCTGATGAGCGGCAAGCTGTCGCTCGACCAGATCAACGAGGGCTTCGACCGCCTGCACGAGGGCAAGGCGGTGCGCCAGGTGATCGAGTTTCCCCAGGCTGCTGGCGCATAGATGTGAAGAACAAGATCGTCTCGGCGGCGGAGGCGGCGGCGATCATCCGCTCCGGCGACACGGTGTCGGTGGCGGGTTTCGTCGGCATCGGCACGCCGGACGAGCTGCTGATCGCGGTCGCCGAACGCTTTGCCCAAACGCAGGAGCCGGCGGGCCTGACCCTGGTGTTCGCCGCCGCGCCCGGCGACGCCAAGGACCGCGGGCTGAACCGGCTGGCGCACCCGGGGCTGGTGAAGCGGGCGGTCGGCGGGCATTGGTCGTTGGTGCCGAAGCTTGCAAAGCTGGCGCTGGACAACGAGATCGAGGCCTACAACCTGCCGCTCGGCTGCATCGCGCAGCTCTACCGCGACATCGCGGCGCGGCGCCCCGGGCTGCTGTCGCGGGTGGGGCTGCGCACCTTCGTCGACCCGCGGCTGGAGGGCGGCAAGATCAACGCCCGCACCACCGAGGACCTAGTCGAGGTGGTGCAGGTCGATGGCCGCGACTACCTGCTGTATAAGGCGTTCCCGATCCATGTCGCGCTGATCCGCGGCACCACGGCCGACACCGCCGGCAACATTACCATGGAGCGCGAGGCATTGACGCTCGACGCGCTGCCGGCGGCGATGGCGGCGAAGAACTCGCGCGGCTTCGTCATCGCCCAGGTGGAGCGCATCGCGCAGGAGGGCTCGCTGGACGCCCGCCGGGTGCAGGTGCCCGGGGCGCTGGTGGACTGCGTGGTGCTCGCGCAGCCGGAGAACCACTGGCAGACCTACGGCACCCGGCACAACGGCGCGTTCTCCGGCCAGATCCGGGTGCCGCTCGACCGGGTGCCGCCGCTGCCCCTCGATGAGCGCAAGATCATCGCCCGTCGCGCCGCTCTCGAATTACCGCCAGGCGGCATCGTCAACCTGGGCATCGGCATGCCCGAGGGGGTGGCGGCGGTGGCGGCGGAGGAGAAGGTGCTGCGCTACGTCACCCTCACCGCCGAACCCGGCGTGATCGGCGGCATGCCGCAGGGCGGGCTCGATTTCGGCGCCGCGCTGAACCCGGAGGCGGTGATCCAGCAGAACCAGCAGTTCGACTTCTACGACGGCGGCGGGCTGGACCTGGCCGTGCTTGGCATGGCGCAGGTGGACGGCGAGGGCAACGTCAACGTCAGCCGCTTCGGCGGGCGGCTGGCGGGGGCAGGGGGCTTCATCAACATCAGCCAGAACTCGCGCAAGGCCGTGTTCATCGGCGCGTTCACCGCCGGCGGCCTAGTCACGGCGATCGAGGACGGCCGCTTGCTCATCGTGCAGGAGGGCAGTTCGCGCAAGTTCGTCGAGCGGGTGGAGCAGGTCACCTTCAGCGGTAGCTACGCCGGCGAGGCCGGGCAGTCCGTGCTGTACGTGACGGAACGCTGCGTCCTGCGCCGCACCAAGGACGGCGTCGAGCTGATCGAGGTCGCGCCCGGCATCGACATCGGCCGCGACATCCTGGCGCACATGGGCTTCCGCCCGATCGTGCGCGACCCGAAGCCGATGGACGGCCGCCTGTTCCGGCCGGAGGCGATGGGCATGGAGCAGACGCTGCTCGGCCTGTCGATGGCGGAGCGCATCAAGTTCGACGCCGAGCGCAACACGCTGTTCATCAACTACGAGGGCTTCCAGGTCCGCACCACCGACGACGTGGAGTTGGTGCGCCGCGAGGTGGAGGGCCGCTGCCGCGCGGTCGGCCGCCGCATCGCCGTCATCGTCAACTACGACGGCTTCACCCTCGACCCGGCGGTGTCGGACGCGTTCTTCTCCATGATCACCTACTTGCAGCAGCGCTACTACCAGTCGGTCTCGCGCTACACGACGAGCGCGTTCATGCGCCTGAAGCTCGGCGCCAGCCTGGCCGAGCGGGCGCTGGCGCCGCACGTGTTCGAGTCGTTGCCGGAAGCTCAGGCGTCCATGGCGGCGCAGGAGTCGGAC
>CAXSFF010000459.1:0-4012 GCA_964236035.1 uncultured Acetobacteraceae bacterium | reverse complement strand
CACGCTGCGCGACGAGGCGTTCCGCGACCGGGCGCATCGCCTGGCGGCCTACGTCGGCGGCACCGACATGACGGCGAACGAGGCGGCGCTGGCTGCCGTCGCGCAGACGGTGCTTCGGCCCGACCCGTCCGACAGCCCGGTGCGATGGGCGGAGTTCCGCGCCAGCGTCAGCCGCGCCCGCTATGCCGCCGTGTTCACGGCACATCCGACCTTCTCGCTGGCGCCCGCCGCCGCCAGGGCACTCGCCGCCATGGCCAGCGGCAGTGGGGATCTGCCTGACCTTGCCAGTCACCGTCCGCCGCCGATCACCCTGGTCGAGGAGTTCGACCAGGCCGTCGCCGCGATCCTGAACGGCCGCGACGCGCTCGACCGCCTGAACGAGGCGCTGCTGGTCACCGCCAGCGAGGTGTGGCCGGAGCGCTGGACCGAGCTGATGCCGTCGCCGATCGTGCTGACGAGCTGGGTCGGCTACGACACCGACGGGCGCACCGACATCGGCTGGGCCGACACCTTGCGGCTGCGGCTGCGGATGAAGCTGCTGCAGCTCGACCGGCTGGCGACCCAGCTCGCGCCGTTGCCGCACACGGAGGCGTTGCGCGCGCGGCTGGACCAGGCGTGCGACGCGGTGCGGGAGCAGATCGACGCGGCGGCGGCGGCATCGGACCCGCCGGCCGTGGCCAGTTTCGCGCGCCTGCTGGTGGCGCGGCGGGATGACGCGATGACCACGCCGGGTCCGTTGCTGGAGCTGTTCGCCCCCGCCATCGCCGCCGCGTCCGGCGCCGAGCAGCGCGCGCTGTGCATCGCCCGCGCCGGCCTGGTGGCGCACGGCATGGCGCTGGCGCATACCCATGTGCGGCTGAACTCGACGCAGCTGCACAACGTCGTCCGCCAGCGGCTCGGCATCATCGACTCCGCCGATGACCCGTCGCACCGCCGCGCGCTGCTGGGCGCCATCAACGCCGCGCTGGACGCCGTGACCCCCGTCGCCGTGGATTTCGGCGGCCTGCTGGGCGAGCAGGCGTCGGCGGCGCGGCTGATGATGACGGTGGCGCAGATCGTCAAGCACGTGGATGCCTCGATCCCCGTCCGCTTCCTGATCGCGGAGACCGAAAGCGGCTACACCCTGCTGTCGGCGCTATGGCTGGCGCGGCTGTTCGGGATCGAGGACCGCATCGAGATCAGCCCGCTGTTTGAGACCGCCGAGGCACTCGAAAGCGGCCAGCGCGTGCTGGAGGAGGCGTTGCGCAGCCCGCACTGGCGCGCCTACCTGAAGCAGACGGGGCGCCTGGCGCTGCAGTTCGGCTACTCGGATTCCGGCCGCTATGTCGGCCAGACCGCCGCCAGCTACCTGGTCGAGCGGCTGCGCTTCAAGATCGGCGAACTCCTGGCGCGCTTCGACGTCACGGGCGTCGAGATCGTGCTGTTCGACACCCACGGCGAGAGCATCGGCCGCGGCGCGCACCCCGGGTCATTGGCCGACCGACTGAAGTACCTGTCGCCGACCGCCAGCCGCCAGGCGCTCGGCCAGGCCAACCTGCCGGTGCGGGAGGAGAGCGCGTTCCAGGGCGGCGACGGCTACCTGCTGTTCGCCACCCCCGCGCTGGCGCTGGCCACGGTGGCGCGCATCGCCGAGCACACGTTCCACGCCGCCGCCGGCGCGATCGAGGACCCGATCTACGCCGACGCTGACTTCGCCGCCGACTTCTTCGCCACCGTCCGCACGAGCATGCAGGCGCTGGTCGAGGACCCCGGCTACACGGCGCTGCTGGGCGCGTTCGGCCCGGCGCTGATCGACCGCACCGGCTCCCGCCCCGCCGCGCGGCAGAGCGACGGGGCCACCCAGGCTGTCTCCATCCGCCACCCGCGCGAGCTGCGGGCGATCCCCAACAACGCGATCCTGCAGCAGCTCGGCTGGTGCGCCAACACGTTGCAGGGCATCGGCAACGCGGCGGCGCGGCACCCGGAGGCGTTCGGCCAGATGCTCGCCGACAGCCGCCGCTTCCGCCGGGCGATGGACCTGCCGCGGCATGGGCTGGCGCATTCTGACATCGACGTGTTGCGGGCGCTGATCGGCACGCTTGACCCCGGGACCTGGCTCGACCGCGCCGCCAACACGAAGCGCCCTGGCCGCCGCGAGGCGCTGGTCGCCGTGGCACGGGCGCTGGAGCGGCTGAACCTGGGCGCGCCGGTGCAGGCGATGTTCCGCCGGGTGCAGGCCGACTACCTCGCCTTGCTGGCCGCCTGGCCGGACACGCCGCGGATGCAGCCGCGCGAGGTGCTGCTGCACGCGCTGCGCCTGTCGGTGATCTGGCGCATCTGGCTGCTGGCGACCGAAATCCCGGAGTTCTCGCCGCGGCATGGCGTCACCCGGCAGGACCTCGAGGTGGCGTTGCTGCGGCTTGAGGTGCCGAGCTCGCTGGCGCTGCTGGCGCAGATTTTCCCCGCTGGCGCGGACGCGATTGCCGAGCAGGACTACGGCGAGCCGCCGGCGCCGCGCGTCGTTGGTTCGTATGTGCGCGAGCAGACCGCCATCATCGAGCCGATGGGGGTGATGTTCGACATCGTGCGGGAGATTTCCACCGCGGTGGCCCACGAGGTCGGCTCGTTTGGGTAACACCGTCATTGCGAGCCGCCGTTTGGCGGCGTGACAATCCAGGGCGACACGACGAAAAGCGGATCGTCTGAAACCGGGGTGCCGAGACTGCGATCCTTACCTGTTGGATCGTGTTGGAAAAAGCTGGAATAGTGGCGTTGCCGCCTCTTTGTTCAACCCGCAACAAATAATGCAAGTATCCTCAGAAGCTTAGTCGTTCTGATATTAGAGTTGTTACGATGTGAGGAGACGTCATTGGACTTTTTCAAACCAATCGTCGGAAAGCGGACATTTGGTCATAACTTTCAGAATGCGTAAGCCGCTGAGCCGGAACGCCCTGCGGACTCTCCCGGAAGTCTTGAGTTTTGCACATAGCAGCCATCCAATCGACACTTCCATTCGACCGGCCCATGATCCGAACTGACAAGAGTAAGGCGGCTTGTGCTTAGCCTGATATTCATGATCAAGCCTCTTTCAATTGCCTTACTGAGCTCGTGGTAAGCTGGGTTCGCGGGAGGCGCGCCGTAAAGGTTGTTCCGTTTTCTTCGGAGGATGTCACGTGGATCGTTCCACCGTGAGCTACAACGACCTCTTCAGTGATGAAGAGTCCCAAACCAAGGTTCATTGAACCATGCTGATTTGCATTAGCTGATGCTGCACGCGTTAGCGGATTGAAGATAGTCTTCAGGTTTTCTGGTGATATTGGAGTTCCAATATTGTGCACCGCTACGATCGCTACGTCGGAATTTTCTCCAACTACCACGTTGATCGTAGAGCCTTTGAAACTGTACTGTAAAGCATTGCCAAGCAGGTTTGAGAAAACCTGCCCGATACGAACTTTGT
Source organism: uncultured Acetobacteraceae bacterium (assembly GCA_964236035.1). Classification (GTDB taxonomy): domain Bacteria; phylum Pseudomonadota; class Alphaproteobacteria; order Acetobacterales; family Acetobacteraceae; genus CAXSFF01. The sequence continues at coordinate 576 of CAXSFF010000459.1, read as the reverse complement.
CCCACTCTCCCTTCAAGTTTCCTGAAACCTCAAGAGAAATGGTGCGAGTTGGGTGCGAAGCCCGGACCTCGTCGACTATCTGATGAGCCACAAAGCCCATGTCCATGGGCGCTCGGCTAACTTGAAGGCCTGCCCCAAATCTTGCCTTTGTGACGTCAAGCAAGTTGGTGATCAGCATGTTCATTCTATCCGAGCTTTCGAGCATCTTCGTCATCAGCATTGTCTGCCGCTCATTGAGCGTGCCCATATGCAACATCAACTCAGCCGAAAGCGTTATACCTTGAAGAGGGCTTCGAAGATCGTGCCCCAGTATAGCAGCGAACATGTCTTTGGATTTGGTGACACTCTTCGAATAATAGCTCACCGATTCAGCAAGCTCTTGATCAATGGACTCATTGAATCTCGTGAGGTCCGCTATATCCTCAGAATCCATGCTAGCGCCTGTTTTGCTCCATAGCTTGATCACGCTTGCCCGCAGCGCTCTATATTCGGAGACCATCTGGCCTATATCAAATCCACCAGACAATCTTACCGCCGCGTGCGTTTCCGCTGCGGTGTTTTCAGAGATTTTTTCCT
>CAXSFF010000458.1:0-4021 GCA_964236035.1 uncultured Acetobacteraceae bacterium | reverse complement strand
GCTCAGCAGCGGGGCGCTCGGCAGAGGGGCGCTGGGCGGGCGCAGAATCGAGGTCGGAAGGCTGGTCCTGCTCGTCGAGGCTCACCGGGGAAGACTCCCATAAAGGGCGCGTATACGTCTGACCGATCGGTCATCGCACGGATAAGGCTATCCCGCCAAGGCTTGTGTGCGGACCAGCCGGGCGTACTGGCCGTCGAGCGCCATCAGCTCGGCGTGCGTACCCTGCTCCGCCACCGCGCCCTCCGCGATCACCACCACCAGGTCGGCGTTGCGCACGGTCGACAGCCGGTGCGCCACCACGATGGTGGTCCGCCCTTGCCGCAGCCGCGCCAGCGCCACCTGCACCGCCGCCTCGCTCTCGGCGTCCAGCGCCGAGGTCGCCTCGTCCAGTAGCAGGATGCGTGGATGGCGCAGCAGCGCCCGTGCCAGGGCGATGCGTTGCCGCTGCCCGCCCGACAGCCGCTGCCCGCCCGGCCCCACCCGCATGGCGAAGCCGTCCGGCAGCCGGGTGATGAACTCGGCGGCCGCGGCGGCCTCGGCGGCCTGCTCCACCGCCAGCTCGGCGGCGCCTGGGCGGCCGAGGGCGATGTTGGCCGCCACCGTGTCGTCGAACAGCAGGGTGTCCTGGCCGACGTAGGCGATCGCGTCGCGCAGGCTGGCGAGCGACACGTCCCGCACGTCGGCGCCGTCCAGGGTGATGCGCCCCGCCGTCACGTCGTGCAGCCGCGGGATCAGCGCCAGCGCCGTCGACTTGCCCGCGCCCGACGCCCCCACCAGCGCCACCGTCAGCCCGGGCTCCGCGATGAACGACAGGCTGGACAGACCCGTGCGCCCGTCCGGGTAGCAGAAGCCCACCGCCTCGAACGCCACCCGGCCCGGACCCGGCGGCAGCGGCGGCGCGTCCGCATGGTCGGCGATGCCGGGTGGCTCGTCCACCACCTCGAACACGCGGACCAGGCCGGCCAGCCCTTCCTGGATGGCGGCGTTCAGCGACCCCAGCCCGCGCAGCGGCTGCGAGGCGATCAGCAGCGCCGCCACGAACCCCGTGAAGTTGCCGACCGTGCTGGCGCCGGTCGCCGCCCGCCAGCCGGCGAAGCCCATCACGGCGGCGACGGCGGCGCCGCCCAGCACCTCCAGCATCGGGTCGATGCCGGACCGGGTCCGCGTCATCCGCATCAGCGCGCGGTTGAGTTGGTCGAAGGCGCGGTTCGCCCGCCCGGCCTCGATCGCCTCCAGCCGGTAGGCGCGGATGGTGCGGGCCTGCGAGAAGCTCTCGGTGAGCAGGGTGGCTGCCTCGCCCATGCGCTCCTGCATGCCGCCCGACGCGCGGCGGATGCGCTTGCCGATGCGCTGCAACGGGAGGGCGGCCAGCGGATAGAGCGCCGCCGCGATCACGCTGAGCACCCAGTCGAGGTACAGCATGGACGCGATCAGCCCGGCCACCGTGATCGCGTTGGCGACGCCGCCCACCGCCCGGGTCAGCGCCTCGCGGATGATCGCCGCGTCCGTGGTGAAGCGGGCGGCCAATTGCGCCGGCGCCTCGCGCTCCAGCCGCGACAGGTCGGCGTGGGTGAGGTGGGCGAACATGCGGGCTTGCAGCTCGCGGATGGTGCGCAGGACCACGCCCTGGGTCAGCACGCTCTGGCCATAGGTGACGGCCGCCTTCGCCGCCGTCAGCGCCACCACCAGCGCCGGCACCTGGTACAGGATGCGAGCGTCCTTGGCCGCGAACATCGAGAAGGCATGGTTGATCACCACGGGATACAGCGCGGTCAGCCCCGCCATGACCGCGGTGAGCAGGATCACCACCGCCAGCCGCCCGCGGTGCCGCCGCAGGTGCTCGCGCCATAGCCGGGTCAGCAGCCAGCGGGTCGATAGGTCCGGCGCGATCAACAAGGCGCCGGGCGTGCTTGCGTCCATGCCCCGGGTGGTATCAGCCCGCCGCCAGCCTGGCCAGTTCCGCCCGGCACGCCGCCGCGTCCGCCACGCAGCCGCCGTCCCGCCACCAGGCCCGCACCGCCCGCAGCAGCGCACCTACCCGCGGACCCGGCGGCACGCCCAGCGCCACGGCGTCGCGGCCCTCCAGCGGAAACACGGGGCGGTCCAGGGCGGCCAGCCGCGCGCGCAGCTCCGATGGCTGCCCGGCCAGCCACGACCGCCCGGCCAGCACGTCGCCCGGCGTGTCAGCCAGCGCCCGCCGCAACGCCGCGTCGTCGCCGGATGCGGGTGGGCCGCGCAGGGCCAGCAGCCGCTCCGTCTCCGCCGAGGACAGCTTCAGCCGGCGGGCAAAGGCAGTGGGGTCGCCGGTCAGCAGGCCCGCCGCGCGCAGCATGGGATCGGGCGGCAGGCCAGCCAGGCGGGCCGGGTCGGCGCCCTCGGACACAATGGCGGCGAGCACGCCCAGGCGCTGCATCAAGGCGAGTGCCGGCCCCGGGTCGGCGGCGGTCAGGATGCGCTTCAGCTCGCTCCAAACCCGCTCGGCCGACAGGGTGGCCAGGCTGGGGATGCCGCCCGCGATGGCGGCGAGCGCCGCTGGGTCCGGCTCGCCGCCGTAGCGGGCCTGGAAGCGGAAGTAGCGCAGGATGCGCAGGTAGTCCTCCGCCACGCGCGCCGCCGCCGCGCCGACGAAGCGCACCCGGCGCCGGCGCAGGTCGTCCTGGCCGCCGAAATAGTCGAACAGCGTGCCGTCGCGGGTCATCGACATGGCGTTGATGGTGAAGTCGCGGCGCGCAGCGTCGGCTTGCCAGTCCGTCGTCCACTCGACCTTCGCGTGGCGGCCGTCGGTCAGCACGTCGCGGCGCAAGGTGGTGACTTCGAACCCGCGCCCGTCGACTATGGCCGTCACCGTGCCGTGCTCGAGCCCTGTCGGCACGCCGCGCAGGGCGGCCGCCCGCAGCGCCTGCATGATGGCGGCAGGCTCGTCCGGGGTCGCTAGGTCGATGTCGTGGGACGGCTCGCCGGCCAGGTGGTCGCGCACGCAGCCGCCCACCAGGCGCGCCGCCGGCAGCGCCGCGAACAGGCGTTGCAGCGCGGGGTCGGCTGCCATGGCAGGTGGGCATGATGTCATGGCACGGGCCTTCTCAGCATCGCAGCGCAGATAGTGTACTGCTCCCGAAAAGGGATTGCTCCCCAAACCGGCGGTTAAGTTAAGGGCACAGGCTATTAAGGGCGCAGGCTGTTAAGGGCGCAGGCTGGGCGAATTCCTGGACATCGCTGCCTCTCGCCGCTAAGACCCGAGGCATTGTATATCAGCCGGGAACGACATGAACGCGCTGCCACCCGTTGACGTTTCGGAAGCGCAGGCCACTTCGCCTGTCCCCAGCGGCCCCATCATCCCCGTGATCCTGTCCGGCGGCTCCGGCACGCGGCTGTGGCCGGTGTCGCGGGAGAGCTTCCCGAAGCAGTTCTGGAGCCTGCTGTCGGACCGATCGATGATCGTCGAGACGGCGCTGCGCGGCGCCGGCCCCGCCTTCGCCGCGCCCATGGTGGTGTGCAACGTCGAGCATCGCTTCCTGGTCGCCGAGCAGCTGCGCGACGCCGGCATCGCGGACCCGCAGATCGTGCTGGAGCCGGTGGGCCGCAACTCCGCCCCCGCCGTCGCCGCCGCGGCGCTGCTGGCGGCGCAGTCCAACCCGCAGGCGGTGCTGTGGATGATGGCCGCCGACTCGGCCATCGACGACGTGGGCAAGCTGCATGCCGCACTCGACCTTGCCGTGGTGGCGGCGCGCGCCGGGCGCATCGTCACCCTGGGCATGAAGCCGACCACGCCGGAGACGGGCTTCGGCTACATGGAGGTCGGCCCCGAGCTGCCCGAGGCGCCCGGCGTGCACACGGTGGCGCGCTTCATCGAGAAGCCCGACGCCGGCCACGCGGGCGCGCTGGTCGCCGCCGGAGCGCTGTGGAACGCCGGCATGTTCGTGTTCACCGCCGCCACCATGCTGGCCGAGCTGGAGGCGCACGCGCCCGCCGTGCTCGCCGCCGTGCGCGCCGCCGTGGAGCAGGCCAGCCACGACCTCGACTT
>CAXSFF010000457.1:0-4035 GCA_964236035.1 uncultured Acetobacteraceae bacterium | reverse complement strand
CTGCGACGGCTTGCCTTCCCCGCTTGGTTCTTCCGGGCGTAGTTCTTAGGATACGTTGATGAGACGCATGCCCAACTTGGTTGTCCGCTACGCCGCCGCCGCCTGGACATGGCGCTGGGCTGCGGTCGCGACATCGTGGGTGATCTGCCTGGCTGGCTGGGTTTTCGTCTCCACCATCCCCAACCTCTATCAATCCAGCGCCCGTATCTACATCGATGCCGATGCCGTGTTGACCCCGTTGCTGCGTGGCCTTGCCATCGACAGCTCGACTAGCAACGACGTCGATATCCTGCAACGCACGCTGCTCAGCCGCCCGAACCTTGCGAAGCTGATCTCCAAGACCGACCTGGACCTGCGCATCACCCCTGCCTACACGCAGGAACGGATGATCCAGGCGCTGACCACCAGCATCCGGATCCAGCCGCAGACCCGCAGCCTGTTCACGATAGAATACACGGACCCCGACCCGAAGATCGCGCGCGACGTGGTGCAGACCATCATCACCCTGTTCATCGAAAGCGCCACGGGCAACTCGCGCGGCGACATGGAAAACGCGCGGCAGTTCCTGCAACGGCAGATCAGCACCTACGAAGACAAGCTGCGGCTTGCCGAGCATCAGCGCGCGGAGTTCCAAAGCAAGTATGCCGACGTGTTGCCGGGCGCCAACGGCCCGTCGGGGCTTGAGACGGCCAAGTCGCAGGTGCAGGCCTTGCAGGGCCAGGTGATCGATACGACAGCCCGGCGCAACCTGCTGAAGCAGGAGATGGCAGCAACGCCCCCCCTGCTGGTCACCGAGACCGAAGGCAGCGGCCCTAGTGGCGGCGGCGGCTCGGCGTCGCTGATCGAGGCGGAGCGCAACCTGCAGCAGTTGCGCCTGCGCTTCACGGATCAGCATCCTGACGTCATCACGGCACGCAACCTGGTTGCGGCGCTGCGGGCCACGCCGACAGCGGCTGCAAGACCTGTTGCAGGGCAGGCTGCACGCAGCCGTTCCGTGCCTAATCCGGTGTTCGAACAACTCAAGGTCCGGCTGATCGATGCCGAGAGCACGCTGGCGTCGCTGGAGCGCCAGGTCGGTGACGCCACGAAGGACCAGGCGCGGCTTGAGGCGGTCGTGCATGGCGCGCCCGGCGTGGCGGCGGAGTACGCCAACATGAGCCGCGACTACGATGTATTAAGGAAGAACTACGACGAGCTGCTGGCCCGGCGGGAGTCGATGCGCATCGGCGCAGCTGCGGACTCTGAGGCCGACAAGGTCAAGCTGCGCATCGTGGACCCACCGCAGGTCTCCGACGTGCCTATCAGCCCCAATCGCCGGCTGCTGGTTGCCGGCGTGCTGGCGGCTGGTCTGGCAGGCGGCGCGGCGATTGCGTTCCTGCTGATCCAGCTCGATTCGGGGTTCTACACCGTGCAGGACCTGCGAGGCATCGGGCTGCCCGTGATGGGCGGCATCTCGCTGCAAGACAACGGATCACGCGGGTTGCGGACCGTGGGAGTTGCCGCCTTTGCGGCCAGCGTGTTCCTGCTGGCCGCCGTGTTCGGCGGCGTCGCGCTGCACCCGCTCTGGTTGGCGAGGTTCGTGTGACCAACGCTCCCGACTTCGGCCAGGACTCCGGCCACCTGATCGAGCGGGCCGCCCGGCGCCTCCAGGAGGCCGGCCATGTCGAAGCGACAGGGCTGCTTCCCGCAACCGGCAAACCCGCCGGGCTGTCCGCGCCCGCCCCCTCCGGTTTGCCGGCGCCCGCCATCGTGCTGCCAGTCCGTCCGCGGGCGGCGGAAGCGCCGACCAAGCTGGATGCACCGCTGCCAACGCCAGATGAAGAGTCCCGCCCAACGATCGGCAGGGATTTGCTGGAAGCGGCCGGCATGATCGACTGGACCAAGCGGCGCCAGCGGATGTCGGAGGAGTTCCGCATCATCCAGGGCCAACTGGTGCAAGCTATGGCCAGCAAGCAGTCGCGCGACGGCGCTCTGCCCAACGTGGTGATGATCACCAGCGCCCGCCCAGGCGAAGGCAAGACCTTCAGCGCCGTCAATCTCGCCGGCAGCCTGGCGCGCTATGCCAACCGCCCGGTCATCCTGGTCGACACCGACTCGTCCCGGCACACGCTGAGCAGCCGACTGAAGCTTGACCATGAACCCGGGCTGCTCGATCTGGCGGTCGACCCGGCGCTCGGGATCGAGAGCATGCTGCACGCCACGAGCATGCCCAGGCTGCACTTCCTTCCCATCGGCGGCCTGGCCGGCGTGCGCGCGGCGCTCTCGGCCAGCACGCCCATCACGGGTTTGATCGAGCGGCTGGCGCGTCAATACTCCGACGCCACCATCATCCTCGACGCGCCGCCCTGCCTGTCCAGCAGCGATCCCAGTACGTTGGCACATCTCGTCGGGCACGCCATCATGCTGGTCGAAGCGCAGAAGACTCAACGCGCCGAGGTCGAGTCCGCACTCGATCTCATCGATGCCTGCCCGGCGGTTTCGCTGATTCTGACCAAGGTCAAACTGACGGTCAGCGACACCTTCGGAGCCTATGGCTATTATTGAGCCGCACCGAGCCGGCACCGGCGCTCCCGGGGGCGCCGCTGTTCTGGCCAGGATATTCGCGGCGCCACGGTTGCCGCTCGCTGCCGCTCTGGGCCTCTGCGGCGCATCGCTCCCTGGCGAGGCTTTCGGACAAGCCATCGAGTCGTCGGTGTTCCCTGTCAGCAGTTCCACAGCTGTGCGAGTGGGTGACCTGCGGTCCCTGGTCGGCGGGTTGCTGGCCCCGGATGCCGCCACCGCCGAGGGGTTCACCTTCACCCCGTCCCTGGGCGTGCAGGTGCTGGCGACGGACAACGTCTTGCAGCGCGCCAGCCCGCGCACGGCGGATTTCGCGACGTTCTTCAATCCCGCGCTCAACCTGAGCGGCGCGTCGTCCCGCATCCAGGCGAATGTCGCCTACAGCCCGTCGTTCCAGGTCTATGCGGTCACGTCGCAACAGGATCAGATCGCGCAGAACTTCAACGGCCAGGTCCTGCTGACCGGCATCCCCGACCTGCTGTTCCTCAACCTGCGTGGCTATGCCGCGCAACAATCGACCAGCGCCAACGCCGGGCAGAGCAGCTCGCCGATCCTGAGCAACCAGAACCGCACCCAGACGCTCGGGCTCACGGCGTCGCCATATCTGACGCATCGTTTTGGCGGCGACGGCACGGCAACGCTCGGCTACAGCTTCGACTACTCGCAGCAGACAGGTTCGAGCGCCTACGGCCCGACAACGCTGTCGAACCTGGCCACGCAGAGCCCGTTGCTCACCAACCAGAACCTGCTCGCCAACAATCTGGGCCAGACCTTCGGCAACTCGACCAGCCGCACCAATCGCGAGTATGCGTCCTACGCCACCGGCGAGAACTTGGGCCGCTTCAGCGACACGCTGCGCCTCGATGCCTCCCAGGTGACCGGCACGGGCGTGCTCAGCAACGCCCGCCGCACCACGGCCATCAACAGTCTCGGCTACGGCATCAACCGCACGTTCGCGGCGGTGGGAAGCTTCGGTTACGAGGACATCAGCTACTCCGGCTTTCCGCCGGTCCGCATCAGGGATGCCGTCTACAGCGGCGGTCTCCGCATCACGCCCAACCAGAACAGCAGCCTCACCGTCAGCTATGGGCACAAGGACGGCTTCAACTCCCCCACCGTCAGCGCCTCCTACCAGGTGACGGCGCGGCTTCGGCTGTTCGCCGCGTATTCGCAGGGCCTCACGACCAGTCAGCAGGAAATCCAGGACAACCTCAGCAACTCCAGCGTCGACCAGTTCGGCAACTCGATCGACAACGCGACGGGCGCTCCCGTTCTGGTCGACGACCAGCTGCTTGGCTTGCAAAGCGGCCTGTTCCGCTTGCAACGCTTTTCCAGCACCGCCGTGCTGACCTACGACGTCGACTTGTTCTCGCTGAACGTGGTGAGCGAGAACCGCACGGTGTTGTCGGTGGCGCGGGGCCAGACCGGATTTTCGGATCGCGGCACCAGCGGCAGCCTAAGCTGGAGTCACGAGTT
>CAXSFF010000456.1:0-4041 GCA_964236035.1 uncultured Acetobacteraceae bacterium | reverse complement strand
GCACCGTGACCGACAGCACGTTGGGGGCGAACGGCACCGTCTCGCCCTTCAGCTCGCCGCCGAGGCCGCCGTAGAACTCGAAGATGTCGGCGACGACCTGCGCCTCCACCCGGCTCTCGGTCCGCAGCGCCTTGCCGGTTTCCAGCGCGATCAGCCGGGCCAGCTCCTCCACATGGTCGCGCAGCACGGCGGCGCACTGCGCGACCAGGGCGCCGCGCTTGCGGGACGGCACCTTGGCCCATGCCTTCTGCGCGGCGTCGGCGTCCTGCACCGCGGCCTCGACATCGGCGGCGTCGCCATCCGCGGCACGGGCGACTTCCTGGCCGGTGGCGGGGTTCACGACCGCGAAGGTGCGCCCGGTGCGGGCCGGCACGAAGCGCCCGCCGATGAGGTGCTGCCCTGACAGCGCAGTGGCCAGCGCCTGCTGGTCCAGCGTCGGCGCGCCAGGGGTTTGCGCGCCAGAAGACGGTTGCGGGCGGTCCAGCATCGGGTTTGCCTCAAGGCCGTGGGTGCATATAACGCTGCGGCGACAATGGACCCGGCAGATGGGCCGGACAAGGGCAGGGGAACGGACCAACGCATGAGTGAAACTGCATGACCCAAGCACCGGCAACCGGCCCCCTCGCGGGCCTGACCGTGTTCGACCTGACCCGCGTGCTCGCGGGTCCGACCTGCGTGCAGATGCTGGGCGACCTCGGCGCCGACGTCATCAAAATCGAGAAGCCCGGCAGCGGCGACGACACCCGCGGCTTCGCCCCGCCGTTCATGCCGGGCACGCAGGAGAGCGCCTACTTCGTCGGCGTGAACCGCAACAAGCGGTCGGTGACGCTGGACATCGCCACGCCCGAGGGCCAGGAGATCGCGCTGGCGCTGATCGGGAAGTCGGACATCCTGGCGGAGAACTTCAAGGTCGGCGCGCTGGCGAAGTACGGCCTGGGCTACGAGCAGCTTCACGCCCGCTTCCCCGGGCTGATCTATTGCAGCATCACCGGGTTCGGCCAGACCGGGCCGTATGCGCCGCGGCCGGGCTATGACAGCCTGGTGCAGGCGATGGGCGGGGTGATGAGCCTGACTGGGGAGCCGGACGGCGCGCCGCAGAAAGTCGGGGTGCCGATCGCCGACCTGTTCGCCGGGCTGTACGGCTGCATCGGCGTGCTGGCGGCGCTGCGGCACCGCGAGGCGACGGGGCAGGGGCAGCAGATTGACATCGGCATGCTCGACACCCACGTCGCCTGGCTGGCCAACCAGGGCATGAACTACCTGGCGACGGGCACGGACCCGGAGCGGCTGGGCAACCAGCACCCGAACATCGTGCCGTACCAGGTGTTCCCGAGCCAGGACGGCTACATCGTGCTGTCGATCGGCAACGACCCGACGTTCAAGCGCTTCTGCGACAACTTCGGCGTGCCGCACCTGATGGACGACCCGCGCTTCGCCACCAACGCCGCCCGCGTCGGCAACCGCGACCTGGTGACGGAGACCCTGACCCCCGTGATGACCAGCCACCCGACCGCCTGGTGGGTGGAGCGGCTGGAGGCGCTGAAGATCGGCTGCGGCCCGATCAACACGCTGAGCCAGGTGTTCGCCGACCCGCAGGTGCAGGCGCGGCAGGCCGTGGTGCACATGCCGCACGCCGCCACGCCGGACGGGGTGAAGGTGGTCGCCAACCCCGTGCGATTGAGCGAGACGCCGGCGAGCTACCGCATCCCGCCGCCGACGCTGGGCCAGCACACCGACGCCGTGCTGACCGAGCGGCTCGGGCTCGACGCCGCCCGCCTGGCCGCGCTGCGCGAGGCGGGCGTGATCTGATGCGCACGGGCGAGGTGCGCTACCTGCTGGGCACCGCGTTCCACCGCCTGGCCTGGGTGGAGTTCGGCGACCCGGCGGCGCCCCCCGTGGTCTGCGTGCACGGCCTGACCCGCAACGGCCGCGACTTCGACCCGCTGGCCGAGGCGCTGAGCGACCGCTTCCGGGTGATCTGCCCCGACCTGCCCGGGCGCGGGGCGTCGGACTGGTTGCCGGACCCCGCGCTGTACCAGCCGCTCAGCTACGTGCCGGTGATGACGCACCTGCTGGCGGCGGTCGGGCCGCGGGTGTGCTGGGTCGGCACCTCGCTGGGCGGCATCGTCGGCATGCTGATCGCCGCCGCCGCCGGGCAGCCGATCGCGCGCATGGTGCTGAACGACGTCGGCCCGTTCATCCCTGTGGCGGCGCTGGCGCGCATCAAGGGCTACATCGGCGACATGTCCGAGTTCGCCGACCTGGCGGGGCTGGAGCGGCACCTGCGCCGGGTTCACGCGCCGTTCGGGGCGCTGAGCGATGCGCAATGGGCGCATCTGGCCGCGCATTCCGCCCGCACGCTGCCGGACGGCAAGCTGGCGCTGCACTACGACCCGGCGATCGCCACCCCGATCGTGACCACGGAGCCGAAGGAGGTCGATCTGTGGCCGGTGTGGCGGCAGATCGGCATCCCGGTGCTGGCCATCCGCGGCGCGTCCAGCGACCTGCTGCTGCCGGAGACGCTGGAGCGGATGGCGGCGGGAGGGACGGCCACCCACGTCGTGCCGGACGCCGGCCATGCGCCGGCCTTGATGGATGCGCCGACGATCGCCGTCATCCGGGGTTTCCTGCTGGACGGGGAAACAGCGTAGGCATGCCTGCAGCATTGAGGCACCGGTGTCAGTCGCCTCGAACCTGATCGGCTATGCGGGTGCCGGCTGCATCGCGCTCGCCTACTTCCTCAACCAGCGGGGTGTGTTCAGCTCGCAAGATTGGCGTTTTCCCGCCGCCAACCTCGGCGGCTCGCTGTTGGTGCTGGTGTCGTTGGGCTTCAACCCGAACCTGCCTTCGATCGCCATCGAGGTGCTCTGGACTACCATAAGCATCTACGGCGTGCAGAAGAACCTGCGTGCCAGGAATCAAGCTCGACGCCGGGAAATCGTGGTGAGCGGGGCGTAGTCGACTGCGCTGGTAGCGACATCTGCTCGTAGAGCCGGGCCAAGGCTGTTGTAATGCAGCGGCAGGGAAGAAATCTTCCATAAAGGTTTAGGTGTCACCGTCCTCTCGAAGACTCGAGAGTGGGATGCGTATCCGATCACTGTTACTTCTATGCTTCGGCGTTGTCGGCATCTTGGCCGTCGCCGCATCGTCGTACCTGGCCTTCAGCGCACTTTCGCTGTGGGAACGGCTTGCGGCGACGTCCACCCAGATTGATGGTCTGCAGATTGCCCTTTCGGTCGGCGAGCAACTTGCAGTGTAGTCGATGCGATGGGCAGCCTTGGCGGATTGGAACAGATCGTTCGTTCTTACCATGGCGTCGCCGCCGTCTGTAGGCAAAGTTCCATTGCCGACGTAGCCATGGGACTGGCGCCCCTGATTAACCCAGCTTTCGTAGGTCGTCATGCAGAACCTCGAACTGTGTTCTGCCTGTATCCCTAGGTTAGGAGTTCGAGCGCGAACTATTGCTTAGATCAGCAGCACGTCCCCGGTGCGCAGCAAGCGACCCCATCGCTGGTGACGGCGTAGTCCTGCCCCTTCGTCTCCCGCGGGTCGCGCAACGCGGTCCGGCTGCAATCGAACGGCTGCGCCTCGGCGAGCGGGATGTCCCGCAACGGCTCGACCAACTCGAACGACCCGGCATACGGTTCGCCGCGATACAGGTTGAACGTCTTGTCGCACACCGCATAACGCCGGCCGCGCTCCATCCGGTGACCATCGTCGTCCAGCACCTCGCGGAACGGCCCTTTGTAGATCACCGCCTGGTTGCGCTCCCAGCACGCGCCCTGCTTGCCCTTGTAGGCCGCCACCGTCATGGAGCGGAACGCGATGCCCTCCACCGTGCGCCACGGCTGCTGGTCCAACGCGAGGACCTGGACGCCGTGGAAGCCCGCGTCCTCGAACGCGCGCAGGAAGCCGTGCTCGGTGTAGGCGCCGGAGATGCAGCCGCTCCACAGCGCCGGGTCGGCTTGCAGGTGGGCGGGGACGGGCTCGTCGCTGACGATGTCGCTGATCACGGCGCGGCCGCCGCGCCGCAGCACGCGT
>CAXSFF010000455.1:0-4052 GCA_964236035.1 uncultured Acetobacteraceae bacterium | reverse complement strand
CCACTGTCTCGGCCTTGGCGGGACGTAGGGGACCGATGTGCACTGTTTGGCCCATGCGCCGAAGCCGCCATAGCGAGGCCGTCGAGGGACGCGGCGGTCGGCGGAGGCGGCGCGTTCGCACGCCGGACCGCGCGGGTTCGGGGCGCGCAGGGCACGCCGTTGGTCAGGACGCGTGTCGGAAAGGCTGTAGTCCTGGATAACAGGCGATGAAACCGGTCCATGACTACGGCAGCAGCGTGAGCAGGGCCGCCCCGGAGCGGACGGTGGCGAAGTGCCATCTTAGTGCGACGGAGCTATTCAACCTCGTTCATGGTGCGTCGAAGCTGATCCATGTTGCCTCGGCACACTGGGCGAACGCCTCCCTCGCTGGATCGGACCGTCGCGGACTTGTTGCGCCCGAACAGTTTCACGCCGATCTATCTGACGCCCCACGCTCAGCGCCCAGCAGGCTCAGAGGGTCCGCGGTGCCCGGCGACGGCGCGCAGGCTTCCTTGCTCCACCGCAGCGGCTGCGTTCCGTCACATTACGCACCTTCGCCGGCCGGCCCATTGGTCGGCCTCCACCGGCGAGCTAGCATATGTTCAACAGGTATCATGGTCGGCCAAAATGCATCTTATGGCAGAAGGCCGGTTGCTCTACCAGCAGGGCCAATGTTTCGTCCGGACCGGACGGAGAGGCCGGCCCGCACGGCTGCCAGGTAGCGCGCACGAACGGGACGTGGCCGCAGGGAGGAAAGGAGGCGCAACATGTCGGGGTTCAACGCAGCACTTGCCCCAGGTGACGGACGTCAAGCATCGGATGAAACGTATGACCGCTCCGAAATCCGCGAGCTGATCGACAACTGGATCATCTGGCGCGACACCGGCGAGTGGGACCGCCTCACCGGGCTTTGGCACGAGGGTGGCCGCATGAACACGACATGGCTCAGCGCTAGCGCCGCACAGTTCGTGGCTGGCTGCAAAAAGATGTTCGAGGCGGGCGTGGTCGGCCTCCATTCCATCGGCGGGACCAGCATTGACATCCGCGGACTTCGCGCGGTCGCCCAGACAAGGATGCAGATAGCCCAGCGAGGGCGCGTCCATGATGTTGGGGTTGATGTCGTCTGCCAAGGACGGTTCGTTGACGCACTTGAAAAGCGGCATGGGCGTTGGGGCCTCGTTCTGCGGCAGCCGGTCTATGAGATGGACCGCATGACGCTGGTGGACCCTGCCGCCACGCTCAAGCTCGATGCTGGGCTTCTCGCCTCGTTTCCCGAACACTACCGGTATCTGGCGTACATCCAAACCCAAATGGGAGTGACGGTCAGCAAGGGGCTACCCGGCACGCGCGGGCCTGAAATCGAAGCGCTCAAGGCCCGCATGGGGCGGTGGCTGGACGGAGAGGAGGCCACATGCCTCGATTCTTGAAAGCAGGAGGGTCGGACGCGTGTCGGCGAGCAACAGGAAGGTAGCCGGTTGGACATGCCGGCCCAGCACGTCGCCGAGAACCTGAGCGTCATCCCCCGCCTCGGGAACATGTCCTTACTGGAAACCAGTGACCGCTTCCATGGTCGTCAACACAGGCCCCCCACGAAGTGTCGCCAAGGTCGCCGATGACGCACATTTCCTGGGGACAGTAGCCCGGCGTCGTTCGCCAGGCCCGGCTCAACAGGATCGGAGGAAGCGTGACGGCGTATCCGGCACCTGCGTCAGCCGAAGCGGACCTAGACTGCCGCCTGCAACTGGAAGTCCTGACATCGGGCCTTACGGCCTAGCCAAGTCCGGTTTCGGGACAACTTGATCCACGCTAGCCGGCCCATCAAGGCCGGCGGTGACAAACCATCCGGCGTGCGTCGTTTGTGCGTCAGCAGCCAGGAGGAATTTGCAACGATGGCCTGCATATCCAATACACTCATCGTAGGCGGCGGCATAGCTGGCCTAGCAACCGCGGTCGCGCTCGCCCGCGTGGGCGTTCAATGCGATGTCCTGGAGATGGCCGCGTCGTCGCTTGGGGCCTCGCTCGCCTTTTCTGGCCGGGCGGCCGAGGCGCTCGCGGAGATCGGCGTGTATGACGAGGTGTGCGACACCGGGAAGCCCTTCGGCCCGGACTCGACGGCAGCTTCGATGCGGGACACGACGGGCCGCATTATCAGCCCGGGTCCGCGCCGGCCGACCTGGCCGGGCGCCAAGGACGGCGTCGCAGTTTACCGGCCCGCCTTCGTCGAAGTCATGACCGCCGCCGCCGCGCGGCTCGGCACCCGCATCAAGGAAGGCGTTACGGCCCAAACGATCGAGAATGGCGAGCATGGCGTCACCGTGACGACCACGGACGGCGAGGTGCGGCGCTACGACCTGCTTGTGGTGGCCGACGGTATCGGCTCCAGGACCCGGTCCACGTTGTTCCCGGATGCTTCGAAGCCCACCTACGCGGGTCAGATGAGCATACGCTGGATGGCGCCGGGGCCAGCCGTCGCGGACGAGGGGTGGTATTCCGGGCCTGTGGGAAGGGTAGGCTTCTACTATCTGCCGCAAGGAATGGTTTATGTTCCCGCCGTCATCAACATGCCCGAGTGGAGGCGCATGCCAGAGGACGAGCTGCACGCGTTGTTCACGCGCCTGCTCGACTCCTACACAGCGCCGGCCATGGTCGAACTTAGGTCGCGGCTTTCACCTGAGTCCGAACTGATCGGGCGTCCTTTCGACTGGATCATGCTGCCCCGGCCATGGCACCGCGGTAGGGCGCTCGTCATAGGCGACGCGGCGCACGCGACCACGGCCCACATGGGCATGGGCGGCGGCATGGCGGTGGAAGACGCTGCGGTTCTGGGTCAATGCGTGGCCGGCGCATCCACGTTGGAGGAGGCCCTGGACGCGTTCATGGAGCGACGGTTCGACCGGGTGCGCCTAGTGGTCGAAACCAGCGTAAAACTTTCCAAGCTCGAGCAGGCGAAGGCGCCGCCGTCGGAGAACGTGGCGCTCCTGACCTCCGTGCTCGCGGCGATCTCGCAACCCTACTGACGCCGCTGGGCACACCGTACGACACGCTGAACCGAACGAGATCGAAAACGGCGGCTTCAATTTGGAGCAGTCGTGGCTCGCTGTCCCAAGCATGAAGTTAGTCCGCGCGGTGCCAAGGTTCACCCCGAATCTTGAGCCGCCGGTGCTGACTTTAGCTTTGGACTTTTCCGGTTACGCGTTGGTTCAGGTGCGCGGATCTGAAGCGATGTGGTCGAAGGCCATGCCGAGGGGCACAGTCGCAACACCGAACAGACCTGGAGCGGCCCGGCGTTAGCCGCTCCTGGAACACCTGCACTATCTTGGCGCCTTTACCCGGCTTGAGCCTGGCAATGGGCGCTTCGATGCTCTCCTCAAGCAGCGAGGCGCCACGCGCCGCTTCGTGTATGGCAACACCGCCCTGGACCTGATTGACCGCCCTAGTGCGCTCCCGCCCGGAGGCGCCGACCGGTAGATTTGTTCCTTGTGGCGCATGCGAAGTTGTTCGGCGGCAACGACATCTTTGTGAGCACGTATGGCAGGCCACCCTGCTTCCGAAGCTGCCGACCCTGCTCGCAAGGTCATTTCTGACACCCTCGCGGCCTAGATGGCTCCGTTCGCTGGAAGCGTCACCCACCCGACTTGGGCCATCCTGCTGGTGTTCGCCGCAGAGATCCGCCGGGGCACCACCGCCGCAGTGCTGAGTAGCGTGGGCCTGCGACCCTTGCGGATCATTGATCTTGATTGCCGTCGAACAGCAACCAAGGCCCGTGGCGCACCCAAGCGGCACGGGCCTTGGCGTCGGTCAGCCACGGCGCACCCGGACACCGGCTCAGAAGTAGATGCCGAGGCCCGTGGTGAGGTTCAGCGCGCTGCCGGTCTTCGAGGTGAAGGAGACGACGGTCGGGTTGTTCGTGTAACCAGCCGCGAAGTTGCCGTACACGCCTGGGATGATCTGCGCGCTGTAGGCGGCCGTGATCGTCTGCGAGCTCGCATGGGCCTTATGCCGACATCGGCATAAGGCCCATTATGCCGCGGCTTGGATTATGCCGCATGGCTGCGGGCGACGGCTGGACTGCA
>CAXSFF010000454.1:0-4052 GCA_964236035.1 uncultured Acetobacteraceae bacterium | reverse complement strand
GCCGCGTCCAGCGCCTCGCGCATGCGCCAGATGGCGGCGGCGGACACGCCCGTTCCCACCAGGTAGCGCAATTCCGTGTCGCTGCGGTAGCGCCGGATCGCCCCGGGGGCGCGGCGCTCCAGCACGGCATAGCTCTCCGCCGGGTCGAGTCCTTCCAGGAAACGGCCGCCGTGGGTATCGAGCCGCACCGACAGCGTGCCGGCGGCGGCGCGCTCGGGGAAGCGGCGGCAGACGGCGACGCCATCGGTGACCTCGCGGCCAAAATAGTCCGTCAGCACGGTCAGGTTCTCGTCGGGGAAGGTCTCGACGAACATCTCCGCCGCCCGCACCGTCGACCCGGCGTAGCCGATCAACGCGTGCGGCATGGTGCCGGCGCCATGCGCCTGGCCGAACCAGTGCGCGGTCAACTCGGTCGCCGTGCCGACGAAGCCGCGCGCGCCCTCGCGCTGGGCCGCCGCACTGCCGACGCTGGCGGCGTAGCCCATCATGTCCTGCATCTCGGCGCCGGCGCAGTGGCGGGCGTCCATCGCCAGGAAGCCGACCTTCGGCAACGCGATGCTCATCTGATAGGCGTTGTGGGCGGCGACGCAGGCGGGGCCGAGCTTCTGCAGGAACAGCGTCTCGCAGTTCGACAGGTGCTGGAAGCTGCCGGTGATGTAGACCAGCGGCTCGCCGGCGCCGACCCACTCGCCCTCGCGGTGGGTGACGTCCAGGGTCACGTCGAAGCCCTGCTCGCGCGCCACGCTTTCCAGCCATTCCAGCATCAGCCGGGGGGCGGAGATGACGGGACGGCGCAGGAAGCAGGCATAGGTGACGCGCTTGTCGCCGAAGCGGGCGATGATGTCGCGGGTGCGATTGAAATAGGCATCGGTGCGCGCGGCGATGTCCTCGGTCAAAGGCGCTGACGTGATCAGGTTCATTGCGCGGCCACCGCCGTGACCGGGTGGCTGCCGCGCCGATTGGTCATGCCCTCGGCGATCAGGAACGCCAGCTCCAGCGACTGCTCGGCGTTCAGCCGCGGGTCGCAGAAGGTCTCGTAACGCTCGCCCAAATCCGCCTCCGTCACTTGGTGCGCGCCGCCGGTGCATTCGGTGACGTCGCGCCCCGTCATCTCCACGTGCACGCCGCCGGCCCAGGTCCCTGCCTCGGCATGGGCGTCGAAGAAGCCGCGCAGCTCGGAGCCGATGGCGTCGAAGTTGCGGGTCTTGACCCCGTTCGCCGTGGCGACCGTGTTGCCGTGCATCGGGTCGCACACCCACAGCACCCGGGCGCCCTCGCCCTGCACGGCGCGCAGCAGCGGCGGCAGCTTCTGCGCCACCCGGCCGGCGCCCATGCGGCTGATCAGGGTGATGCGGCCCGGCTCGTTGTCCGGGTTCAGCAGGTCGAGCAGCCGCAGCAGCTCCGCCGCCTCCGTGGTGGGGCCGACCTTGATGCCGACGGGGTTGCGCACGCCGCGCAGGAACTCGACGTGGGCGCCATCCGGCTGCCGGGTGCGGTCGCCGATCCACAGGAAATGCGCCGAGCAGGCGTACCAGTCGCCGCTGGTGCTGTCGACGCGGGTCAGCGCCTCCTCGTACGGCAGCAACAGGGCCTCGTGGCTGGTGTAGAAATCGGTCTCGCGGATTTGCGGCGCGGTCTGGCTGTTGATGCCGCACGCGTCCATGAAGCCGAGCGCCTCGTCGATGCGGACGGCGAGGTTCTGGTAGCGGTCGGCCAGCGGCGAGCGGGCGGCGAAAGACAGGTTCCAGCGATGCACCTCGTGCAGGTCCGCGTAGCCGCCGGACGCGAAGGCGCGCAGCAGGTTCAGGATGCTGGCGGACTGGAAATACCCCGTTTCCATGCGCGCCGGGTCGGGGGTGCGCTCGGCGGCGGTGAAGCCGGGGCCGTTGATGTTGTCGCCGCGGTAGCTCGGCAGCGTCAGGCCGTCGACCGTCTCCGTCTCCGAGGAGCGCGGCTTGGCGTACTGCCCTGCCATGCGGCCGACCTTCACCACGGGCACGCGGGCGCCGAAGGTCAGCACCACGGCCATCTGCAACAGCACGCGGAAGGTGTCGCGGATCATGGTCGCGTTGAAATCGCTGAAGCTTTCGGCGCAGTCGCCGCCCTGCAACAGGAACCCGTCGCCGGTGGCGGCCCTGGCCAGCGCCGCCTTCAGCCGGCGCGCCTCGCCGGCGAACACCAGCGGCGGATAGGTATGCAGGCGCTGCTCGACGCGGCCGAATTCGGCGGCGTCCGGGTAGGCCGGGTTCTGCTTGATCGATCGTGCGCGCCAGGTTTGCGGCGTCCAGGTCTTCATCGGCGAATCTCCTGCGGCGGACTATCCGACAATCCAGCCGTTTCGGCTACTGCGCCCGCGTCAGCGCACCGGCTGGCCGCCGATGACGTCCGTCCGCCGCACCCAGCTGGCGACGCCGCGGACCCGGTTTACGACGCCGCCGCCGCTGGGCACAGTCCAGGCGACCGTGATGCCACTGCCCTCGACGGCGATGTGGCCGCCGGGCGCCATCTCCGCCTGGATGGTGTCCAGGCTGCCCGACACGGCGACCGAACGGCAGCCGCCGCGCAGCACATAGGCGCTGCGGACGCCATGGATGACGACGTCGCGCCCGGCGCAGTCGAGCGATCTCTGCTCGTCGTCGCCCACCAGGTCGAGCGGGCCGGCGAGCGCAGCAGGCGGGACGGACACGGGAACGGGCATGGCGGCGCCGTCGGGACGGACCAGATTGTCCGGCCCCAGCGCCACGATCTCCGGCGCCGCCCCGGCCTGGAGCCGGTAGGTCACCCGGTTGGCGCTGCCCTCGATGTGCAGCGTGGCGCCCTCGCGCAGGTCGATCGTCACCTGGTTGGCGACGCCGTTGAGCCGCAGCCCGCGGCATGGCCCCGTCAGCACGACGACGTTGTGGTTGCCCTCGACCTGGGCGTCGCCGCTGCCGCAAGTGGCCCGCACGGACTGCCCCTCGGCCTGCACCAGGGGGTCCGCCCACGACGGCGACGGCGCCAGGCCGAAGCCGGTCATCAGCAGAGCGAAGCGGAGCCTCATGCCTGTTCATAGCAAGGGCTAAGGTATGCGTCACCATCGCCTGCGCCGTTCGAGCCACTGCCGCGCCTGCGCCACCGGCAGGCCGAAGCCGCCACCGTCATGGCCCGGCAGCAGGCGGGAGCGCAGCGCCGTCCCCATCGCGCTCATCCTGTGCGACAGCGCGGCGAACCAGCGGATTTGCATCAGCGCCGGTTCGCAGGCCTGATAGATCCACACCGCCGCCACCCCCGCGACCAGCTTCGACCCGGCATACACCAGCAACGCCAGCAGGGTCTCGCCACCAAGCAGCAGCCAGGCCGACACGATCCAGCCGCAGCGGCTGCAAAGCTCCGGCACCAGGAACAGCGGCAGCGCCACACCGGGCGGCAAGCGGGCGACGCGGGCGCGCAGCCGCAGGAGCCGACGCCAACGGCCCAGGCGAACCGATGCGGCGGCGCTCGTCAGCCATAGCCAGCGCAAGCTGTCCGCCAACACCACCACGACGATCGCCGTCAGCAGAGTCAGGCCCTCGGCAAGCGGCAAACGGCGCATGGACTGCACTATGGGCCGCCGGTCCCGCGGTGTCATCCAAGCCCGGCGCGGGAAAACGAAACGGTCCGTGGCACGTTCGTCATCCATGCCAGATCAAGCACCCGAGCCGAACGGCGCCAGCCCATCCCAGCGGGTCATGCTGGTGGAAGACGAGTTTCTGATCCGGCTCACGCTGTCCGAGGTGCTCGCCGACGAGGGCTACGAGGTGATCGAGGCATCGACCGGCGACGACGCGCTGCAACTGCTGCGGGACGGCGCCGACATCCGCGTGCTGCTCACCGACATCCAACTGCCCGGCGTGCTCGACGGCCATGCGCTGGTCGAGCAGGCGCGGCTGCTGCTGCCGAACCTGCCGGTGATCTTCATGACCGGGCGGCCGGACGCGGTGGCCGCCCGTCCCGCCCGCATCGACGAGGCGTTCGTCGCCAAACCCTACTTGCCGTCGGACATCTGCCGCGCGATCAAGGCCATGCTGGAGCGG
>CAXSFF010000453.1:0-4060 GCA_964236035.1 uncultured Acetobacteraceae bacterium | reverse complement strand
TCCGCCGCCACCAGGAAGGCGAAGTCCCGCCGGACCGGCTGGAACTGCGGCAGGTCCGGCGCGGCGCGGCGGCGGCGCTTCGGTTCGGGGATGCGGTCCAGGAACACCTCGAACGCCGCGGCCGGGCCGGACAGGTCCAAGGCTTGCAGCACGGCCGGGTGCAGCTCGCCGAACGTCGCCAGCACCAGCTTCGGCCCCTGCCGCACCACGCCGGAGCGGCCGGGATGGTAGAAGCCGGGCGCGTCCGTGGTCACGCTCAGGCTCTCGGCCGGCACATTCAGCGCGGCCAGCACGGCGAGCGCGTCCGCCTTCGCCTGCAACGCGCCGACGGCGGGCGATGGCCCGGACCAATGCCGCGCCGCCGTGCCGTAGCGCAGCCCGGCGGCCAGGGTCTGCTGGCCGGACGCGTCGAACGCCGGCCCGATCTCGAACAGCGCGCTATCGGCCAGCCCGCGGGCGACGTTGCGGTGGGCGGCGAGCGCCAGCGTGGCGAGCGGGGTGGGCCGCATTTGGTCGAGGTCGGCGGCGATCGGGTTGCTCAGCCGCAGGCCCGGCGGCGCGTCGCCGAACAGCGCCGCGCGGCCATGCTCGACGAAGCTGAAGGTCACGCACTCCATCAGCCCGGCGGCGGCGAGGGTGCGACGGGCGACGGCGGCGCGAACCTGCCGCGGCGTCAGGCTGGGCAGCGGCACGGGGGCAAGCGGCGGCATCGACACCGGCGGCACGTTGTCGAGGCCGTGCAGACGCAGCACCTCCTCGACCAGGTCGGCCTCCGGTTCCAGCGCGACCCTGCCCTCGGCGGCGGCCCCCGCCCGCGCCGGGTCGAGCGCCGCCGCCTGGTCCAGGCCGCCGGCGCCGGCGATGTCGTTGCGCCAGGGCGGCACTGCGACCGTCACTTGGTTCGCGTCGCGGGACTGCACAACAAAGCCGAGCCGTTCCAGCGCGCCCACGGCGTCGTCCGGCGGCACGGCGAGGCCGCCCAGCGTCTCCAGTCGGGCGAACCGCAAGGTGGCGCTGCGCTGCCAGGCCGGTTCCGACCCGGCGGACGCGACCTCGCTGGCTTCGCCGCCGCACAGGTCCAGGATCATGCGGGTGGCGGCGTCGAGGGCGGCGGGCAGCAGCGCCGGGTCGATGCCGCGCTCGAAGCGGCTGCGGGCGTCGGAGGCGACCTGGTGCCGCCGCCCGGTCAGCGCTACGGCGACGGGGTCGAACAGCGCGCACTCGATGAGCACGGCGGTGGTGCCGTCCTGGCTGCCGGTCGCCTCACCGCCGATCACTCCGGCCAGGGACTGCACCCCGGCGGCGTCGGCGATCACGGTGTCGTCCGCGCTCGCCGTGTAGTCGCGGCCGTTCAGCGCGCGGAACGCCTCGCCGGCGCCGGGCCGGATGGTCAGCACGCCGCCGGTGACGCGGTCGGCGTCGAACACGTGCAGCGGCCGGCCGAGGTCGTAGGTGAAGAAGTTGGTGACGTCGACCAGCGCGTTGATCGGCCGCAAGCCGATTGCCGTCAGCCGCCGTTGCAGCCAGGCCGGACTCGGGCCGTTGCGCACGCCGCGCACCGTGCGGCCGAGCACCCAGGGGCAGGCCGGCGTCGCGATTGCCCAGCCGATCGGGCTGGCGAACCGGCCCGTCACGACGCCGGGCGTCCACGGCTTCAGCGTGCCCAGCCCGGCGGCGGCGAGGTCGCGGGCGATGCCGCGCACGCTCAGCGCGTCGCCGCGGCTGGGGGTGCCGGCGCTCTCGAGCACCGGGTCGTCGAGGCCGGCGTAAAGCGGGTAGGGGGTGCCGACGGGGGCCTCCTCCGGCAGGTCGGCGATGCCGTCATGGTCCTCGCCGATGCCCATCTCGCGCAGGCTGCACAGCATCCCCGCCGACTGCACGCCGCGGATGTCGCCGACCTTCAGCGTGATGCCCGACCCGGGGACGAACGTGCCCGGCGGCGCGAACACGGTGCGCAGCCCCGCCCGCGCGTTGGGCGCGCCGCACACCACCTGCACGGGCGCATCGCCGGCATCGACCATGCACACGCGCAGGCGGTCGGCGTTCGGGTGCTGTTCGGCGCTGATGATGCGCGCGATGCGGAACGGCGCCAGCGCCGCGCCCGGGTCCTCGACGCCCTCCAGCTCCAGCCCGTTGCGGGTCAGCGTGTCGGTGATGCGGTCGAGCGAGGCGTCGGTATCGAGGTGTTCGCGCAGCCAGCCCAAAGTGAACTTCACGACGTACGCCTCATGGGCCGGCGCCCTCGTGCAGCGCCACGGGGGCCAGCGGGTTGAAGCCGTAGTGCCGCAGCCAGCGCAGGTCGCTGTCGTAGAACGGGCGCAGGTCGGGAATGCCGTATTTCAGCATCGCCACCCGCTCCACACCCATGCCGAACGCGAAGCCCTGCCACTCTCGCGGGTCGATGCCGCAATTCGCCAGCACGCGCGCATGCACCATGCCGCTGCCGAGGATCTCCAGCCAGTCGCCGCCGCCGCCGATGTCGCCGGTGCGGCGGTTCCAGCCGATGTCCACCTCCATCGAGGGCTCGGTGAACGGGAAGTAGCTGCTGCGGAAGCGCACCGGCAGGCTGGCGATGCCGAAGAACGCGCGCAGGAAATCCGTCAGGCAGCCCTTCAGGTGACCGAGCGTCAGCCCGCGGTCGATGGCGATGCCCTCGCACTGGTGGAACATCGGCGAGTGGGTGGCGTCATGGTCGGCGCGGTAGGTGCGGCCGGGCGCGATCACCCGCAGCGGCGGCTCCTGGGTCAGCATGGAGATGATCTGCACGTCCGAGGTCTGCGTGCGCAGCAGCAGCGGGCGGCCGTCGCGGGTGCCCGGCAGGTAGAAGGTGTCGTGGTCGGCGCGGGCGGGGTGGTGTGCCGGGATGTTCAGCGCGGCGAAGTTGTACCAGTCGGTCTGCACGTCGAGGCCCTCGCCGACGGCGAACCCCATGGCGCCGAAGATCGCCGCCATCTCCTCCATGGTGCGGCTGATCGGGTGGATCAGCCCGGGCGCGTGCGGCGGCACGGGCAGCGTCACGTCCAGCCGTTCGGAGACGAGGCGGGCGTCCAGCGCCACGCCTTCCAACGCCGCGCGGCGGGCGTCGATGGCGGACGTGACCGCATCGCGCAGGCGGTTGAGCGCCGCGCCGCGTTCACGGCGTTCCTCCGCCGTGGCGCGGCCGAGTTCCTTTAGCAGCGCGGTCAACCGGCCGGACTTGCCGAGCACGCTCACGCGCACGGCGTCTAGCACGCGCAGGTCGGCGGCGGCGGCGAGGGCGGCGTCGGTTTCGGCGTGCAATGCGTCAAGGTCGTTCATAAGGCTTCCGGCTCGGTGGATTGCGTCCGTAGTCGCTCAGGGTTCGGGCAGGTGGATTTCAGGCCGTCGATATGCTCGTTGAGGAACGAGTGGATGGGGTTCCACATAGAATCGAGGATGAAATCGATACCCTCCCGCCGTGCGAGCTTGGCCGCCGGAACAAAGTCTGCATCGCCGGCGACCAAAATGATCTGGTCCACCTGTTTCTTGAAGGCCAGCGACGCGATGTCGATGCCGATGCGCATGTCCACGCCCTTCTAGCGGGCTTCGTACGTAAAGTCGTCATCGGTCAGGTTCTCGAATGCGAGCCGGCCCTTGAACAGGTCGTGCATGCGGCGTGGCTTGATGATCCACGTTGCGTCGTCGCTTAAATGGCCTAGCCGCAACGCGGTTTTGCGGAGCCGTCGGATATGGTCATGAAGCTTCAGCCGGAACTGGGCCACACCGGTTTTCGAGAAATCGATGGCCATGTTGCTTACAGGCTTACGCGCCTTTTTGGTTAAAGGCGGGCAGTCATAGAAAAAAATTCGATGCAAGTCCCGTTGTTCTGCATTGGTCTGCCGCAGATGCTGAAGAGCCATCGCGAACATCGTGCGGGCTACGATACCGGCGTCGCCCTGATCCAAATCCTTGTAGACGTGCGGAAACCGGCGGAGGAAAAACCCTCCGTCGACCAGGATTGCAGTTGCCATAGGTGGTCCGCCAGACAGATTAGGCCCCTGGGATGGGCATCCCGATGGATAACCGGACGAAGTCGGTCGGG
>CAXSFF010000452.1:0-4060 GCA_964236035.1 uncultured Acetobacteraceae bacterium | reverse complement strand
GATACCCTGGCCTTCACCCTGACCCCTGCGACTGCCGTCCCCGAGCCCGGCAGCCTCGCTCTGTTCGCCATCGGCCTGCTCGGCGTCGGCATCGTGGCTCGCCGGCGTCGCCATGGTTCGGGCGTCACGCCGATGGGCTGACCTCCCGCTCCATGATCTCGTCCTGGCGCAGCCCGCACAGCGCGGCTATGGGTTGCCCAGGACCTGATCCCATGGAGCCTTGGCTATGAGACGTCACCCATGAGGCTGGGCGCGCTGATCGGCGGCGTGGGTGGCTTGGCGCTCGCGGTCTGGCTGCTGCAAAGCTACGGGGTCGAGCGCATCCTCGGCCTGCTCGGCCATGCCGGCTGGTTCGGCCTGACCGCCGTGGTCGCGTTCCATGGGTTGCAGATGCTGTTCACGGCCGGCGCCTGGCGGGTCATCGCCGGCCGCACCGTGCCGCGGCCCACGCTGGGCGGGTTCATCGCGCTGCGCTGGGTCCGCGAGGGCGTGAACAACCTGCTGCCGGTGGCGCAGATCGGCGGCGAGGTGGTCGCCGCGCGCCTGCTCGGGCGGCGCGGCGTGCCGTTGGCGCGCGCCATCGCCGGGTCGGTGGCGGATCTCACCATGGAGATGGTGACGCAGATCGCGTTCACGCTGCTTGGCCTTGGGTTGCTGCTGGCCAGCGTCGGCGACGGCGGCATCGCCGGCTACGTCGCGGGCGGCGTCGGCGTGGCGGCGCTGATGGCGGCCGGGTTCCTTGGCGCGCAGTGGTTCGGGCTGGCGCGGGTGATCGAGTGGGGCCTGCTCCGCCTCGGCCAGGCGCTGGGCTGGAGTGGCGCCGGCAAGGTCGAAAGGCTGCACGAGGCGCTGATCGGCTGCTGGCGCGCGCCCCGCCGGGTGCTGCTGGCGGCGGCCTGCCACAGCACATCCTGGCTGCTGGGCGGGGTCGAGGTGTGCCTGGCGCTGTATTTCCTCGGCCACGCCGTGGGCCTTGGACCCGGCGTGGTGATCGAGAGCCTGGGCCAGGCGCTGAAGGCCGTCGGCTTCGCGGTGCCCGGCGCGCTCGGCGTGCAGGAGGGCGGCTACATCGTGGTCTGCCAACTGTTCGGCCTGGCGCCCGATGTCGCCATCGCGCTGTCGCTGATGAAGCGGCTGCGGGAGGTGGGCCTCGGCGTGCCCGCGCTCGTCGCCTGGCAGCGCGCGGAGGTGCGCCCAAGCCACGGCGGAATGGGTAATAAGCCGTCATTGCGAGCCGCCGCTTGGCGGCGCGGCAATCCAGGGCAACACGACGAAAATCTGCCGCACGGCCCTGGGTTGCTTCGTCGCAAGCGCTCGTCGCAATGACGGCTGTTCAAGACCCGGGGAGCGGCTGATGCGAGTGCAGGTCTACGGCAAGGCACGGACCGTCGGCGCCGAGTTCGCCGACCACCTCGACCCCAGGCGAACGGCGGTGGTGTCGATCGACATGCACCGCGGGCACCTGGACGACAGCCCAGACTGCCCCTGCCCGGCGCCGCGGGCACGCGAGCTGGTGGCGCCGATCGATGCGTTCCACGCGGCGGCACGGCAGCTCGGCGTGCCCGTCATCCACGTGCGCTCCGTGCTGCGCCGCGCCGGGGCGGACGACCTGGCGGGCGTGCCGGCCGCCTGGCGCCGCACCTTCCCGCTGCATGTCGGCGCGATCCCGAACAGCGATGCGCACGCGATCGAGGGCACCCGCTGGACCGAGTTCGTCACCGCCGTCGCGCCCGAAGACCTCACCGTCGACACCAAGCGGCGGCTGTCGGCGTTCTACCCGACCGACCTCGACTTCCTGCTGCGCAACATGGGCGTGCGCTGCGTGGTGCTGAACGGCGGCTTCACCGATTGCTGCATCCTGAATGCCGCGTTCGACGCCAACAACCACACCTACCGCGTGGTGGTGCCGCGCGACCTGGTGCGCGGCACCGACGACCACCTGGAGAATGCGGCGCTGGCGATGATCTCCCTGCACCTGGGATTGGTCGTGGACTCCGCCGACCTGCTGGCGGAATGGCGCGCGGCTATAACCCCAGCAGGAACGGCAGCGCCAGCGCGTTGAACTCGGCCGCCTCCGTGATGTTGCAGGCGTGGCCACCATAGGCCTGCATCGCCAGCCGGCCCTGCGGCAGCTCCGCCGCCAGCCGCACCGAGCAATCCGACGGCACCAGGATGTCGTCGCGCGCGGCGACCACTAGCGTGGGCGTGGCGATCTGCCTCAGCAATGCCTCGATGTCGAAGCTCAAAGCGGCGCCGATGCGGCGCAGCGTGGTGGCCTCGCCGGCGAAATGCGCCAGCGCCGCCGCCTCCTCCGCCGCCATCCGGTCGGCGTGCGCCGCCAGCCAGTTCGCCGGGAACAGGAAGATTGGCTGCGCCCGCACGAACGCTTCGACGCCGACGTGCTGCAACAGGTCGGTGCGGCTGCGGAAGCAGCGCGCGGTGTGCGGGTCCGTGCGCGCCCAGGCGTTGACCAGCACCAGCCGCTCGATCATCGCCGGGCGCAGCAGAGCCATGGTCAGCCCGATCAACCCGCCGACCGCATGCCCCATGAACCGGCAGCGCGTCACGCCGAGCTGGTCCAGCACGCCCAGCGCGTCCGCCGCCATGTCCGCGATGGTGAGCCCGTCCGCCACGGGGCCGCGGTTGCGCCCGGTGCCGCGATGGTCGAGCAGCACAACCCGGTGATCCGCCGCCAGCCTCTCGATCTGCGGCGTCCAATACGCCGCCAAGCCGCCTAGCCCGGCCGACAGCAGCATCACGGGGCCGTCCTCCGGCCCGATGCAGTCGTAGGCGAGCGGTGTCGCGGCGGGCATCAGCGGCGCTCCTCACGGACGAAGGCCAAGCCTAACGCGCCCGGCTCGGCGGCGCCACCGGGCTTGCGGGCTGCGGCGGTCCAGATCATCACGCCCAGCGTCACGACATAGGGCGCCATCAGCAGGAAGTACTGCGGCGCCTGAATGCCGGCGGCGGCGATGCGCGGCACCAGCGACTCGATGCCGCCGAACAGCAGCGCGCCGAACAGCGCCCGCCATGGCCGCCAGCGGGCGAAGATCACCAGGGCGATGGCGATCCAGCCGCGGCCGCCCGCCATCTGCGGGAACCACATCTTGACGCCGCCGACCGACAGCAGCCCGCCCGCCAGGCCGATCAGCGCCGCCCCCGTCACGATCGCGGCGTAGCGCACGAGCGGCACCGACACTCCCGCCGCATCGGCCGCCTCCGGGTTCTCGCCGACCGCGCGCAGCCGCAGGCCCGGCATCGTCCGCCGCAGCACGAAATCCACGGCGGCGAAGATCGGCACGGTGAGGTACGTCACCACCGTCTGCCCGAACAGGATCGGGCCGATGACGGCGAGCCCCGTCAGCCCCGGCACCACCACGCCGAGCAGCCCGGACACCGGCTGGTTCTGCCAATCGAGCAGCGTGCCGAGCATGGTGGACAGGCCCTGGCAGAAGAACACCACCACCAGGCCGGAGATCACCTGGTTCACCCGCAATGTCACCACCAACAGGGCGAACAGCAACGACACGACGGACGCCGCCGCCATCGACGCCAGCAGCGAGGCCAGCGGGTAGCCGCCCAACGTCAGCTCGCAGCCGATCGCGGCACAGGCGCCGATCAGCATCAACCCTTCGGCGGTCAGGGTCAGCACCCCGGCCCGCTCGCTGATGATCAGCCCCAATGCGGCCAGCGCGTACGGCGCCGCGGCGTCCGGCGTGTTGGCCAGCCAGCCGGCGAGGAACTGGATCATCGCACGCGCTGCAAACGGTGCCGCATCGCGAACTCCGAGGCGGCGACGCAGATCACGACGATCGCCTGCACCAGTTCGACCATCGCCGCCGGGATTTGGTAGAACACCTGCAAACTTTGGCCGGCGACGAACAGCCAGGCCATCGCCAACGCCACCGGCAGCGCCGCCAGCGGGCTGTTGCGCGCCAGGAACGCGATCAGGATGCCGGAGAAGCCATACCCGGCGTAGAACGACTGGGTCAGCCGCCCTTCCTCGCCGGCCGCGATGCAGAAGCCGCCG
Organism: uncultured Acetobacteraceae bacterium; assembly: GCA_964236035.1. Taxonomy (GTDB): domain Bacteria; phylum Pseudomonadota; class Alphaproteobacteria; order Acetobacterales; family Acetobacteraceae; genus CAXSFF01. The sequence continues at coordinate 30 of CAXSFF010000452.1, read as the reverse complement.
AGGCCAGCCGCCGCGCCCGACAGCAGCACG
>CAXSFF010000451.1:0-4068 GCA_964236035.1 uncultured Acetobacteraceae bacterium | reverse complement strand
ACGGTGACGGGGTGGCCGGTCGCGACGATCGTGCGCGGCATCGCGGTGATGCGGGAGGACGAGGTGCTGGGCGCGCCGATTGGCCGTGTGTTGCGGTTCCGATGATGAGTGCGTGTCGTGGCCATCCCTCCCCCCGCAAGTGGAGGAGGGGAAGTGGTCAGTCGTCGAGGTTGAGCGACTTGGGCCAGCGCGCCGCTACCGACTGCACCTGCTCGGGCGTGAGCGGCGGTGTGTCGGCGAGTTCGCGCGGCAATGCGACGAAGGCGCCCGGGTTGGCCCAGCAGGTCACCGTGCCGATCGTCCTGGTGCAGAACTCCGGCAGGCCCGGCAGGCGCTCGCGCGGCGCACAGTAGTTCCGGCCCTGGTCCAGATAGACGATCGAGCAGTCCCGCCCGGTCACTGCCGACACGCCGATGTCCACCACGCCGCGGCCGAACACGGTGACGCTGGCGGCCTCCGCCCCCAGCAAGCCGCCCGCCACGTGGCAGCCGGCCAGCAACGGCACGGCAAGCGACAGCACAGCGAACCGGCGGACCAAGGAACCCATGCCGGCCATCACACCACACAAGTATGAACACAGGGTTTCCGGATACCGCCGCCGTCGCTATGGTCCGGCGCTGGTGACCCGCACCAGTGTTGGGGGCGAGCGTGGCGGATATCTTCGACGAGCTGCATGAGGACCTGCGGGCCGAGCGCACCCGCGCCCTGGCCATCCGCTATGGCGCGCTGGGCGCCGCGTTGCTGGCCGTCGTGCTGCTGGGGGTCGGCGGCTACGAGGCTTGGCAATGGAACCAGCGCCGCTCCGCGATGGCGGCGGCCGGGCCGTTCATCGCTGCGATGACCATGGCCGACGCGCTGCCCACCAGCGGCCCGGCGCCCGCGCGCAAGCCGGCGGCGGACGCCTTCGCCCAGGTCGCCGCCACAGCGCCCGACGGCTACGCCACGCTGGCGCGGCTGCGGGAGGCGGCGTTGCAGGCCGACGCCGGGCAGCTCGACGCGGCGCTGCGGCTGTGGGACCAGGTCGCCACCGACGGCAGCGCCGACCCGCTGCTGCGCAACCTCGCCGACCTGCTGTGGGTGGAGCACCAGATCGACGCCGGCGATCCCGTGGCGCTGGCCTCCCGCTTGCAGGGGATCGACGTCGCCGGCAACGCGTGGCGTCCGCTGGCGCAGGAGGCGCGCGCGCTGATCGCCTTGCGGCAGGGCGACCGGCCGGCCGCGGTGCGCATCCTGCGCGGGCTGATGGACGACGGCAGCGTGTCGGAGGCGGTGCGGGGCCGCGCCACGGGCATGCTGACGGTGATGGGCGAAGTGGAGGCGAGGGGATGAGCCGCCTGACGCGCCGCGGCCTGCTGGGCACCGCCGTGTTGACGTCGCTGGCGGGCTGTTCGGTGTTCGACGACCTGTTCGAGTCTGACAAGCCAGCCATTCCGGGCAAGCGCGAAACGGTGGTGTCGGGCGGGCGCGGCAGCCAGGCCGACGCCGTCGACCGCCGCCCCGTGACGCTGCCGCCCGCGGTGCGCAACGCCGAGTGGACGCAGGCCGGCGGGGTGCCGTCGCACGTCATGGGCAACCTGGCCCTCGGCGACCTCAAGCAGTCGTGGCGGCGCAGCATCGGCGATGGTGGCGGCTACCGGGCCAAGCTTACCGCCGCCCCTGTGGTGGCGGGCGGCCAAGTGTTCACCATGGACTCCGACGGCGCCGTGGCGGCGTTCGACGCCTCCACCGGCAACCCCCATTGGAAGGCGGACACCAAGGCCGAGGGCAACCGCAGCACCAACGTCGGCGGCGGGCTGGCCGTGGTCGGCGGGCGCGTGTTCGCCTCCACGGGGCGCGGCGAGGTGCTGACCTTGGACGCGGGCAGCGGCAAGATCGGCTGGCGCTACAACCTGGAGGCGCCGGCCCGCTCCGCCCCGACGGTGGTGGAGAACCGGCTGTTCGTGCCCACGCTGGACGAGCGGCTAGTGGCGCTGGACGCCGGTTCCGGCAAGCGGATCTGGAGCTATCAGGCAACCGCCGCCGCCACCAGCGTGCTGGGCGTGGCGGCGCCCGCGTTCTCGGACGGCCTGGTGGTCGCCGGCTTCGGCTCCGGCGACGTGGTGGCGCTGCGTGCGGAAAGCGGCACGCTGGCCTGGTCGGACAGCCTGGCGGCGGCGCGCGGGCGCACCAGCCTGCTCGACCTGTCGGCGGTGCGGGCGCTGCCGGTGATCGCCGGCGGTATCGTCTACGTCATCAGCCTGGGCGGCCTGATGGTGGCGCTGGACCTGCGCTCCGGCCGCCGCCTGTGGGAGCGAGAGATCGCCGGGCAGCACACGCCCTGGCTCGCCGGCGACTGGCTGTTCGTGGCGACGGAGGAGCAGATCCTGCTGTGCATCAACCGCGCCGACGGGCGGGTGCGCTGGTCGACGCAACTGCCGCACTACGGCAACACGGACAAGCAGCGCGACCCGATCTACTGGAGCGGGCCGTTGCTGAGCGGGCAGTTCCTCTACCTCGCCGGGTCGACCAACCTGCTGATCGCCGTCAACGCCGCCACCGGCGAGCTGCTGGGCCAGCAGAAGCTGTCCGACCCGGCGGCGTTCGCGCCCATCGCCGCCGCCGGCCGCCTGTTCGTCGTGACCGACGACGGCGCTCTGACGGCGCTCGGATAGCCATGCTCCCCGTCGTGGTGATCGCCGGGCGGCCCAACGTCGGCAAGTCGACGCTGTTCAACCGCCTGGCCGGCCGCCGCTCCGCCCTGGTCGCCGACACCCCGGGCGTCACCCGCGACCGCAAGGAGGCGACGGCGATGCTGCGTGGCCGCAACGTGCGGCTGATGGACACCGCCGGGTTGGAGGAAAGCGCGCCCGACTCGCTGTACGGCCGCATGCGCGCCAGCTCGGAAGCGGCGGTGGCCTTGGCTGACCTGGTGGTGTTCGTGGTCGACGCGCGCGTCGGCATCACCCCCGCCGACGAGCACTTCGCCGCCTGGCTGCGCAAGCAGGGCCGCCCCGTGCTGGTGGTGGCCAACAAGGCGGAGGGCCGCGGCGGCGCGCAGGCGGCGATGGAGGCGTTCAGCCTCGGATTGGGCGAGCCGCTGGCAGTGTCGGCGGAGCACGGCGAGGGCCTGGCCAACCTGATGGGCGAGATCGCCGAGCGCCTGCCGCCGCCGGACGGGGCGGACGAGGACGACCACCGGCTCAAGCTGGCCATCGTCGGGCGGCCGAACGCCGGCAAGTCGACGCTGCTGAACCGCCTGCTGGGCGAGGAGCGCATGATCACGGGGCCGGAGCCGGGCCTCACGCGGGATGCCGTCGCCGTGATGCTGCACGACGAGACGGGGCCGATCGAGCTGGTGGACACGGCGGGGTTGCGGCGCAAGGCGCGGATCGAGCTGGCTTTGGAGAAGATGAGCACCAGCGCCACCATCGAGGCGCTGAAGATGGCCGAGGTGGTGGTGCTGTGCATCGACGCGCTGGAGGGGCTGCACGAGCAGGACCTGCAGATCGCGCGGCTGATCGAGCGGGAGGGCCGCGGCTGTGTGCTGGCGCTGAACAAGTGGGACGCCGTGCCGGACCGCAACGCCGCGCGCAAGGCGGTGTCCGACCGGATGGAGACCAGCATGGCGCAGTCGCGCGGCATCCCCGTGGTGACGCTGTCGGCGATGACGGGGGCGGGGGTGGACAAGCTGCTGCCGGCGGTGCGGCGGGCGCATGCCGTGTGGAACACGAGGGTCGGCACCGGCGAGCTGAACCGCTGGTTCGAGGCGGCGCTGGAGCGGCACGCGGCGCCGCTGGTGGATGGGCGGCGGCTGAAGCTGCGTTACATGACGCAGGCGAAGGCGCGGCCACCGACCTTCATCGTGTTCGGCACCCGGGCGGAGCAGACGCCGGAGGACTACCGCCGCTACCTGGTGAACGGGCTGCGCGACACGTTCAACCTGCCGGGCACGCCGATCCGGCTGCAGTTCCGCGGCACGAAGAACCCGTACGCCGAAGAGTGACACTGCTCCTCCTCCCCTTGCGGGAGGAGGCCGGGAGGAGGGGTGGCCACGCCAAACACCTCGCACGCCCCCCCCCAGCCCCTCCC
>CAXSFF010000450.1:0-4076 GCA_964236035.1 uncultured Acetobacteraceae bacterium | reverse complement strand
TCGAGCAGAAACGCGTCCACGTCCGTGATCACCGGCCCGCCGGCCTCAGCATCACCCAAGGCTGCCGGCTGATGGGGTTGGCCCGTTCGACCTCCAGTGACCACCTCCGCCTACACCCTCACGGGTTCTGAATTTCCACCACCACCGCGGACGCTACCGCTGATGCCATGGCGCAGGGCAGGAACCCTCATGCTCGCTCCACTTCGCTGCATGGTGAGACGGATTGCCTGTGTCGTTGTGGCGCTGCTGTGGAGAACCTGCCTATGGTTTGTCTTTCGCTGTCCGCCGGCTCAGTGTGTCACCACACCCCGGGACCGTACACCTAAATTATCAGTTTATGGTTGTATAATGTTTTAAGGATACCAATCTCAGGTTGTCATTTTCCTGTATAACCTATGCTGGTGAGGTTGCTGTTGGACACTCTGGTTTCCTTCAATCCATCGGCCATCTCTCTCACATCCAACGAAACCGAACGCCGAGCAGCAGCAGTTGCGGCCAGGCTGGCGTGCTCTCAAGAGCTGATCCACATCCCGGGAACCATCCAGCCGCACGGCGCGCTGCTGGCGATCGAGCCTTCGGGTGATTGGGCCCTGGTTGCCGCCAGCAGCAACGCGGCGGAATTCCTGTCAGCCCCGCTGCCAACCGGCGGGATCATCGGTTGCGGCGCCGCCAGCATCCTGGGTCCTCGTTTCGCCGAGGCCGTGCAGAGGCGCTTCCAGGACGGACAGCTTCGCGCCAAGTCGCCTTGGCAATCCACATTTGGATCGACCTGTAATGCTCCCGTGTCCAACATGACCGTCCATGGTCACGACGGACTGGTTCTTGTGGAGCTGGAACGGGCGGGCGTGCGGGATGAGGCAGACGCGCAAGACGTCCTGCGTCAGCTTCAAGGAGCTGTCGTCGATCTTCGGGAAGCAGGGGGGGAACTCGAGCAGCTGGCCCACGTCGCAGCCAAGGGCGTCAGGCGCCTGACGGGCTACGAACGCGTTCTGGTCTACCGGTTCGACTCCGACTGGAACGGACAGGCAGTCGCCGAGGACAAGGTCGACGACTGGGACAACTCCCTGTGCGGACTGCGCTTTCCTGCTGCCGACATCCCGACCCAGGCGCGTGCGTTGTATGCACGCAGCCCGATGCGCTGGATCGCTGACCGGGACGCGATGCCGATGCCGCTCGTCGTCGATCGGGCCTGGACGGACGAGAGCGGGCAGCCACGGGCCATCGATCTGTCGTTCGCTCGCCTGCGCAGCCCGTCGCCGGTGCACCTGCAGATCCACCGCAATCTGGGCATCAACGGGTTCATGTCGATGTCTATCCTGTACCAGGAGCGGCTGTGGGGCCTGATGGTGTGTCACCACCGTCGGGCGCACCATCCGTCCTCCGGCCAGCGGTCGGCGGCCGCGGCGCTGACCGACGCGTTCGCCCTGCGGGTCGGCCCGGCCGAGCGCACCGACACCGAGCAGGCCCGCCGGGACGATCTGGTTCGGCTGTCCGCGTTGCTGGCCGACATGGCAGAGGCGGACGTCGTTGCTGCGGCGCTCACGACGGGCGACGTCACCGTTGGCAGCCTGTTCGCATCCATCGGTGCCGCCGTCCTGTACGACGGCGCCCTTTCCTTGATGGGCAGCACGCCGCCCGAGGCGGAGGTGCGCGACCTTGCGGCCTGGCTACGCATGCTGGGTGGCCCGGCCAAGCTGTTCCAGACCAACAACCTCGCTGCCGCCTATCCTCCCTGGGAGCGGTGGACGGCGGCTGCCAGCGGCGTGCTTGCGGTGTTCCTGTCCACTGACCGATCCGACATGCTGCTCTGGTTCCGGCCCGAGGAGCCGCAGCTTGTGAGCTGGGGGAGCGGCTCGCACATGAGGGCGCAGGAGACCGCCACTCCGTTGTCCCAGCCACCGTTCGAGCGATGGGTCGAGGCGCGGCACGGTTTCGCAAAGCCCTGGGCCGAGTGGGAACTGGAGATGGCCGAGACACTCCGGCATGGCATAACGGAGGTCATGGTCCGCAGCCTGCGCCGGATCGGCGAGTTGCACGAGAAGCTGCGTCAGAGCCAGAAGATGGAGGTGGTCGGTCAGCTTACGGGCGGGATCGCGCACGATTTCAACAATCTGCTGACCGGCATCCTGGGCAGCCTGGAACTGATGCGGACCCGCATAGACCAGGGACGACTTGGTGACGTGGAGCGCTACATCGGTACTGCCACGACGTCGGCCAATCGAGCGGCGTCGCTGGTCCACCGCCTGCTGGCCTTCTCGCGCCGGCAGACGCTCGATCCGAAGGCCGTCGACATCAACCGGCTCGCGACTTCGATGGAAGACCTGATCCGTCGTACCATGGGACCCGCCATCCATGTGGAGACGGTCATCTCGGGAGGGCTCTGGACGACGCTGTGCGACGCGAACCAGCTTGAGAACGCGCTGCTGAATCTCGCCATCAACGCGCGCGATGCCATGCCGGAAGGTGGGCATTTGACCATCGAGGCGACCAACGCACGCCTGGACGACGCCTACGCCGGCCGCCACCATGAGGTGACTGCCGGGCAGTACGTGGCGGTGTCGGTCACAGACACCGGGACCGGCATGGCATCGGACGTGGTCGCGCACGTGTTCGAGCCGTTCTTCACGACCAAGCCGATCGGGCAGGGCACCGGCCTGGGGCTGTCCATGGTCTACGGTTTTGCCAAACAGTCGAATGGCTATGCCAGCATCTACAGCGAGGTGGGCCTTGGAACGACCGTGCGCCTCTATCTGCCTCGTCATCTCGGCGAGGGTGAGTCGGAAGACAGCAGCCCGAGTCACCTGCTGGCAGCCGCCGCCAAGGATGGGGAGGCGGTGCTGGTGGTGGACGACGAGCCGGCTGTGCGCATGCTGGTCAGCGAGGTGCTGCGGGATCTGGGCTATGACGTGATCGAGGCCGCCGATGGCGCCGAGGGGCTGCGTATCCTGCAATCCAGGCAGCGCGTCGATCTTCTGGTCAGCGACGTCGGCCTGCCGGGGGGAATGAATGGTCGCCAGCTCAGCGATGCCGCGCGGCTTCACCGGCCCGAGTTGAAGGTGTTGTTCATCACTGGATATGCGGAAAATGCCGTACTCGGGAACGGTATGCTGAGTCCGGGCATGCAGGTGCTCACGAAGCCGTTCGCCCTGGACGTTCTGGCCTCCAAGATACAGGCGATGATGTGACAGCCGAGAGCCGGCAGGGCGGGGCGGTGCTGGCCCATCTGCGGGCAGCGACACGGCCGGCTCACGGCCGCCTTGAAGGGGCGCTGGGCCTGCTGGACGAGCGGCTCGATCGTGGTGCCTACAAGCAGGTGCTGGAGCGCTTCCATGGTTTCTGGCGCGGCTGGGAGCCGCAGGTGGCGGCCCTGCTCCATGACAAGCCGTTCTCGGACCCGAGGCGGCGCATGCATCTGCTGGACGCTGACCTTGCGGTGCTCGGGTCGTCGGCACGCACGGTGAACGCGCTGCCGGCGTGTCCTCTGCCACTGCTGCATGGTGCCGCCGAGGCACTGGGCTCGCTGTATGTCCTGGAAGGCTCGACGCTGGGAGGTCGTGTCATCCAGCGAAACGTGGAGCGCTGCCTGGGGTTCAGCGATCAGTCGGGCTGCACCTACTTCGCCGGCTATGGCGCAAGCACCGGCATGATGTGGCGGTCGTTCCTGACGCGGCTTGACGAGGCACCGACGACGGACGCCGAACGGATCGCAGCCGGTGCCGTTGCGACGTTCGAGTGCCTGGCTGATTGGCTTTAACAGGCTGCTGAAAAACTCTGGCCGGGTGGTCGAATGGTGTGACTCGCTTCCTGTGGTGGTCGAGGGTCACGGGACGCGTGGTTCGGACGAGCAGACGTCGTCGTTGTTCAATGACGTGAGTTGCGAGGCGCGGGTGTCTTTGACGCACCCGCTGCGTTGCATCCGTGTGGTGGTGGACGAGGCGCTGGACGTGCTGTCGCCGGATCTTGATGGGATGTATGAAAAACCTGCCTCTAGCGGAGTGTGAGGCCCCTGCTTGAAGGCAGGGCCTCAGCCTTGCCTGCTTCGCCGGCCGCCGGCCCTGGCCAGCCGGGACGAGGTG
>CAXSFF010000449.1:0-4080 GCA_964236035.1 uncultured Acetobacteraceae bacterium | reverse complement strand
CCGACCGAGCCGCTCCTACTCACGTTTGAGTCAGAACAAAGGGCCGTTGGTATTAGAGCTCTACACATATTGAATCGCAGTATGTCAGCAGCTCATAAGCCCGGCGAGCGTTACGTTGTCTACAAACTAGATTATGGTTGCTATGTTGATCTGACCAACACCGATAAATTTCCGGACGGTGGATTAATTGAAGGCAATCCTTCGTTTGAGATAGACTTTAATGTTCCAGACGATGATGCGAGATCATACCGCAGAGCTATTCTGGATTTGAAAGATTTTTATTTAAGCCGGTCTCCAGCTTCGACAGAGGAGGAGACTTAAATGTATCCGAGTGAAAAGCTGCCCCGTGGCTTAGAGTATGGCCCATTTACCTCATGGGCACAAAAACGGCCAAGTCGCAGAATGAAGGGCAAACATGTTGCAAAACTCCGTTGCGATCGAGCTCTCAACAGCAACAGCATAGTGCAACACGCAAGTTCTCGTTCTGATTGAAGGTCGACTCCTGTCGTTTAAATAAAGGTTTGCGCAACAAGGTGAGGTTGGCCGTTTTTCAATCTAGGCGCGGCCGGGAGTGAGCGCTGGATGCATGGACGGACCTCGAACACCGTGGGCGATAGGCCGCCATATTGGCAGCGCCCGGCTGCGTTGCGAGCCATCCGCCGGGTTGCGGCGTCAATGGCCGGTATTCACCTGTTCCACTGCGTCATTGTAGGCGCTCACCATGGCCTGGTGCTGGGACGCGTTGCCGCCGCGTTTGAAATCGCGATAGGCCCCGATCAGCCCGGTTAGCCGGTCGGCCGCCGTGCCATAGAAGGTGTTGCGCATGCTGTGCCTGATGTCTCCGGACGCCTTCGCCTCCGCCAACTGCTTGCGCTCGTCGCTGAGGGCGGCCTGGATCGAATCCACCAGCGCGTCACCCCGCGCGACCTTGGCCGGGTCGCGGATGTCCTGCGCCGAGTTGAACAGATCGACCAGCGCCTTGCTCTTCTGCAACGCGAGGCCGCCGTCATAGCCGATGATGTCGCCTGACGCCTTAAGCGCCTCCAACTCGCCGCTTTCCCGCCGATCGGTCGCCGCGTCCAACGCGACGTTGAGCTGGGCCATGTCCGCCAACGCTTCCTTGAAGTCGGCAAGCACAAGAGGATCCTCGCGCTTGCCACGGGCGAACTTGTCTTCCAACTGGCCGCGACTCTCGTAGTACTCGTTCAACGCCTTGAGGCGGCCGACCAAGCGATCCAGAACGGGGATGATGCGGTCGCCGGCCTGGTCCAGCTCAGGCAACCCGCCATCTGAGATTGCACGGGCCTCGTGCAGGTTGTCCAACGCTTGGTCGATCCAGCCGGCGCTGACGAAAACCGAGTCGTTGACCGACTTACGAGCGATCTGCTGCCCGGTGTATTGCTGGTATTGTTCGGTGAGCCCGAACGTTCCGACAAGGAAGTTGAACCCTTTAGTGTAGTCGTTCAGCTTCTCGCTGGAGATCGGCGGGTCCTTCAAGCCGCCATCCTTTTGGGCCAGCGCAGGGTGGGCAACGGCAATAGCGATCATAGCGTACATCGCGGTGCGGCACAGGGCTTTGAGCAAGCTTCCCTCCGGGGAGACTGGATTGTTACGAATCTTAATGCCCGAGGATCGCCAGGGTTCCGGGACAGTTCGTGATCCCGGGCGCGTTGCCGGCAATCTATGAGGTGACTGGGCCTACCAGCAAACTGCCTCGTCGGCGAACGGCCGTATTTTGAAGGTTTCGCTCGAAAGCTGACAGGCTGCTTTCCATCAATAGGTAACCTACTTGCAACAAGGTATCATCCGTCAGATTTCACCACTAGCTGTGCCCGGCAGTGGCTGCCATGCCAGAGCAGCCACTTGATTGCCCCAGGTCATGCGACAGGCGCGCTGCGCCGCTTCATCTGCGGTAATCGTCGGTGGTCCGTGTCGGCGGGCGTGGCCCCGCGGCATAGGGATCGAGGCCTTGGCGCACCTGGGCGCGCATGCGGCAGTCCGCGCACATCCGGATGCGGTCGACGACCGCTGGGTCGGAGAACATCCAGTGCTGCCCCACCAGTTTCTCGGCGACCCGGTCGATGGACGCCTTCACCCCGAACGGCTTGCTGCAGACGATGCACAAGGCCGGCTCCGCCTCCCGCAGCGTTTCCGCGACCCGGCGCTGCGGCCCGAGGGTAAGCCGTGGTTCCAGGGTGATGACAGATTCCGGACAGGTCGAGGCGCACAGGCCGCATTGGACGCAATTGTCCTCGATGAAGCGCAGCCTGGGCCGTTCCGGGTCGTCCTGCAGCGCCGAGGTGGGACAGGCCGACACGCAGGACAGACACAACGTGCAGCCATCCGCGACATGGATACGGCCCAGCGGCGCCCCGGGCGGCAGCGCGATCGCGGCGCCGGCCTCAAGGGGCACGGGAGCCGACGCGGCCAGCGCATGCAGCACCTGCAAGGTGACGTCGCGCTTGCGCCCGATCGCCTGCAACGCCGCCGCCGCTGGCGCCGGCCGCGACGGGGTGGCGCGCAGCTGCTCGCCCAGGTCGAACGGATCATCTGTCTCGACCAGGCTGATCCTGCGTCCGTAGCCCAACGGCTCCAGCACGGCGTTCAGCAACTCGGCCTCGCGCCGCCACCCGTCGCCCGCTGCCCCGGGGCGGCGGGGCAGCAGCACGCGCAACTCGGCCGCGCCGAACGCAAGCGCCGCGGCCAGCGCATCCAGCCCGAGCACGCGCGGCGCCAGCAGCGGGATGACGCGCGCGGGCAAGCCGTCCCCGGCGCGGGCGAGCGCATCGATCAGGGCCTCCCCGTGCCCGGCGTCGTGCAGCAGCAGCACGGGCGGCGACGTGCCGCCGGCGCGGCGGTAGGCGCCGAGCATCGCGCCCATCCGGTTGGCCATCACCTCCGCGTTCGGCACCGTCCAGCGGATCGCGTCGGTCGGGCACACGGCGGCGCAGGTGCCGCAGCTGGCGCAGATCGCCGGGTCGATGGCAACGGCGTCGCCCGCGGGGGCGATGGCGCCGGCCGGGCAACTGTCGAGGCATCGGTTGCAGCCGTTCTGGCCTGAGCGCTCATGGGCGCAGGCGGGCGCGTCCATCACCACGGGGCGCGGGTTGTCGAACGTGCCGACCAGGTCGGCGGCGGCCAGCAGCGCCGTCTGCACGGCGACGGGGCTGTTCGGGTCCACCCGCAAGTAGCCATCCCGCGCGGACGTGAAGAGCGGGGTGCCGCCCGTCAGATCGATGATCAGGTCACAGCGGGAGACGGCATCGTCCCGCGCGCGGTCGAACACAAAATGGCTCCGGGAGGACGGCAATGCGGACGCGAAGCCGTCGACGACAAGCTCGAACGCGCCGAGATGGCCTTTCGCGGCGCGGATCGTTCCCTGGACGACGGGGAAGTCCCAGATTTGCGGCGGGGTGGCCTCGGCCTGGTCCGTCAGCATCACCGTGATGTCGAGGCGACCGGCAAGTTGCCGGGCCGCATCCAGGGCGCGGTCGTCGGTGCCGTAGACCAGGGCGATGCCGCTCGAGTTCAGCGTGACGGACGCCGCTTCGGGCAGGGCCGCGTCGATCCTTGCCGCGCTCACCAGCGCCGCCACCTTCGGCAAGGCGGCGCCTGCCTCGTCGGACCAGCCCGCCGTCTCCCGGATGTTGACGAAGTGCAGCGGCGCCAAGCCGCCGGCTGCCTCCTGGGCGTGCCGGAACGTCGGAGCCTCCTGCGTGCACGTGACCATCAGCGGGGCGCCGAGCGCGGCCTGGAACCGGCCGATCTGCGCACGGCACAGCTCATGCGCGGCGCTTTCGTCGGCACCGCATGCGGCTGCAAGCGCGTCAGGCGTGAACGGCATGGTACCGCGACAGGTACAGGTTAGTACCTTCATCTCGGCGAGATCATGAATGAGTCGTGGAACAGCACCACTATCTTGCAACCTCAAGCGTTTTACAGCAGAAAACGGAATGCCCGATATGCTGCGCCAATCGGCCTCTCACAAGGCGCTTTCGCTGCCACCGATGTTCACCGCCCGGCAAGCCGCGGAGCCGTGGCAGGCGGCGCTGGCGGACGCCGCGGCGGGCCCGTCGCCGG